>NZ_AP028127.1:1230000-1530000 GCF_037076425.1 Turicibacter faecis
TATAATGATCAATGGCCATTTCATAATCCCCATACCGTTCATAGAGAGTGGCCAGTTTTAAGTGCGGCCATAATCCCTCTGAAGCACTAGAGAACTCAAATTGTGCCTCTGGTTTTCCAAGGGTCAAACAAGCTTCATAACTTCGAATAGCTTTCGTAGTAAATCCTAAGCGTTCTTCAAGAGTCCCTTTAATAAACATGAGATAAGTAAACCTTGGATAAATCTTAATCCCTTCATTTGCAGCTGCGAGGGCCTCTCTTTCTTGACCATTGGCAATAAGTGTATTGATTCTAAAAATCATTAATTTGGGCATATAGCCTTGGCGAGGACTTGTGGAGCGGTAAGCCTTATTATAAAATTCAACAGCTTCATCATACTGATGGAGTTGGGCTAACTCATTGGCATAATTAAATTGATGAAAGGGACTATTTGGATTCTGCTTTAATAACTCCTCTAAAATCGCCTTATTTCGTAACGGTTTATTTTTAGCACTCACCACTTCTCTCAAGTACCCCGTGTGATAAAATCCTATTTCAGATAACTGTGAGTTAACCACTTGTTTGGTCACTAACTGTTCATGGATCGCCCCTGTATAATAAAATCCTTTACTTCTTCGGAAAAGCCGATGATTTAAATTAATCACACAACTGTGAGAATTATTTTTTTGTGTAAAACTAAGGGTTTTGATATAGTAACTATCGACGTCTTTTTTTTCAAGTGCTTTCCGAAACAATTCACGATCACTTTCTCTTAAATACTCATCGGCATCTAACACAAGAATCCACTCTTGAGTTGCCAAAGACAACGAATAGTTCCGGGCCTTAGAAAAATCATTTTGCCACTTGTAAGTTTCCACCACAGCATGGTACTTTTGGGCAATTTCAATGGTGCCATCGGTCGAACCCGTATCGACAATAATAATTTCGCTCACCAAATCTTGCATACTCGCTAAGCATTTTTCCAAGCAGGATTCCTCATTTTTAACGATCATACATAAACTTACAGAGGGTTTATTTTCCATTTTAACACCTCCACGGTAAACTCCCCTCATTTTCGGGTGTGTTTTCTTCCCTTTATCATATGAAACGCCTTTAAAATTGTTCCTCTTAATCGCGCTTAATCACTGAATTTACCAGATGTTTCTTGCGGTTATCCTCACCATCTTCTTGGCGAATAGATGATGCATTCCCCATCAACAAGGAATCTTTGGTCATCTCTTCCCTTACAGAAATTTAAGGCCACAATAAAAACTACCCTTCAGGTAGTTTTTATCTTTAATTCAATGAAAGAATAGGTTCTTCATTTAAACAATATTTCCGTTGGTATCATCTATAGGCCATGTTAAGGTTTCCTTAACCGAAAACCTTAACATGACGCTCGTTAGAAAGTTTTATCTACTTCCTAAAGATGTTTTTTTAGATTTTTCTTAACCTTACTCATGCATCTTAATTAGCCTCGTGTAATTGGTTCATGGGATTCAACCGTTACACGTGCACCTGTAAGAGCTGTTGTTCCTGGGTTACCCACCTGAACCCCTACTTTTGATGCAGGTGTCGTATTCGTAAAGGCGAAATTTGATGTTTTTTCAATTGGGTCTCCTAAAGCATAAGTTTCTGTCTCACCTTTTGGAACAACGATCGGTTGAATGGTTGCAGTTACCCCAGCTGGAAGTTTAACAAAAACAGTTTGATCAATCGAATGTGCTGTATCGAATAAAGCTTGCTCACTTGAGTTTGGAGCAATTTCTGGTAAATCTGTCGATACACTATATAAACCATATGGACTAATTTTAACTGGTCCATCAATTGTTACACTTGGTAAACCTGTGACACTAACTGATAACGGTGCATTTTCCGCTGTGGTTACGGTCATAATATCTGGAATTGTAATATCTAATCCTGTAACCGTTACCGGTCCATCAAGCGTTACACTTGGTAAACTTGCCACGCTTACTGATAATGGCGCATCTTCTGCTGTAGTTACCATCATGGTTTCTGGAATTGTAATATCCAATCCTGTAATCGTTACTGGTCCATCAATGGTTACACTTGGTAAACCTGCCACACTTACTGATAATGGTGCATCTTCTGCTGTGGTTACCATCATAGTTTCTGGAATTGTAATATCCAATCCTGTAATCGTTACTGGTCCATCAATGGTCACACTTGGTAAACCTGCCACACTTACTGATAATGGCGCGTCTTCCGCTGTAGTTACCGTCATGGCAGCTGGGAACTCAACATCGACACCTGTTACTGTCACCGCTCCATCAATGGTCACACTTGGTAAACCTGCCACACTTACTGATAATGGCGCGTCTTCCGCTGTAGTTACCGTCATGGCAGCTGGGAACTCAACATCGACACCTGTTACTGTCACCGCTCCATCAATGGTCACACTTGGTAAACCTGCCACACTTACTGATAATGGCGCATCTTCCGCTGTAGTTACCGTCATGGCAGCTGGGAACTCAACATCGACACCTGTTACTGTCACCGCTCCATCAATGGTCACACTTGGTAAACCTGCCACACTTACTGATAATGGCGCATCTTCCGCTGTAGTTACCGTCATGGCAGCTGGGAACTCAACATCGACACCTGTTACTGTCACCGCTCCATCAATGGTCACACTTGGTAAACCTGCCACACTTACTGATAATGGCGCATCTTCCGCTGTGGTCACCGTCATGACATCTGGGAACTCAACATCGACACCTGTTACTGTCACCGCTCCATCAATGGTCACACTTGGTAAACCTGCCACACTTACTGATAATGGCGCATCTTCCGCTGTAGTTACCGTCATGGCAGCTGGGAACTCAACATCGACACCTGTTACTGTCACCGCTCCATCAATGGTCACACTTGGTAAACCTGCCACACTTACTGATAATGGCGCATCTTCCGCTGTGGTCACCGTCATGACATCTGGGAACTCAACTGAAACAAATCCGTCAATCGTCACACTTGGAACTCCTGTTACACTCACGGATAATGGAGTACCCTCAGGCGTTGTTACTTTCATTAAATCTGGTAAGTAAACATCAGCCCCAGTTACTGTAACAACTCCATCAATCGTTACAGTTGGAACCCCTACGACACTTACTGATAGTGGCGCATCCTCCGGTGTAGTCACCGTCATGACGTCTGGGAACTCAACATCGATACCTGTTACTTCAACAACTCCTTCAACAGTTACACTTGGAACCCCTACGACACTTACTGATAGTGGCGCATCCTCCGGTGTAGTCACCGTCATGACGTCTGGGAACTCAACATCGACACCTGTTACTTCAACAACCCCTTCAACAGTTACACTTGGAACCCCCACGACACTTACTGATAATGGCGTGTCTTCTGCTGTGGTCACCGTCATGACGTCTGGGAAGGTCAATTCTAATCCGCTAATTTCGAGTCCACTAATTTCAATTCCAGCCACTTGAACCGGTCCATCAATCGTTACACTCGGAACTCCTGTTACGCTTACAGTTAACGCATCATCAACCGCTGTGGTCACCGTCATGACGTCTGGAAACTCAACATTTACTCCTGTTACTTCTACTGCTCCATCAATGGTGACACTCGCCATTCCAACAACATCGACGGCTAACGCCTCTCCTTCTGTTCGAACAACGACTGGAGGAAGGGTTGCGACATTCACATCAATTGGGTATTCGGCAACAATTGTTAATGGGGTATTCACAATGTTAACATCAATCACCTCAGGTTGTCGCTCACAAGTAATCACCGTACGTTGGGTTGCCCATCCACCTGATACATTCCAAACAATAATTTCAAACGTATCTCTTTCAGGATCCTCACATCTTGATTGGTAAACCCATTCTCCTGTCTCGCGATCTAAATCTAATACCCCATGACGTGGTTTTTGACAGACATAGAAAAGGTTACGTGCCGGACAGTTACCATCGACATCAACTCGACCTCTAATTGGTTGTGAACAATCTCCTTTTACATAAACGGGACTTTCAACAATCAATTTACAACACTCACAGTCTACCTCAGGAATTTCAACTACAATAGAGCGTTGTCCCATTTCGGGAATAAACGTAATCATCGTGTCCGTTTCCTTAACAACGGCCATCCCGTCCTTAATAGCCATTAAAACAGCTGCACGTGCATCTAATTCACGATAAAGGTCTCTAGGATAAATGACTTCCATGACCGTTAAACGTAATTTTGGCTTAGCAAATTCAGTTTGAACCGCTTTTATTTTAAAAACTGGGGACTCATCACGTCCATACTTAGCAAAAAGGTGGCTTCCGCGGGCATTCGAAATCATAATCAAACTATTTATTTGATTATTTCCAAAATTGCTATTCATATATTCACCTCATTTATAAATATTAAAATTAATCTAGATTAATATGACCGACTAACTAATCGGCCACATGATATTATATTAATCATTCTTTATTTCGGCACTACATTCGTTAATGCTACGCCATAAAATTTCTATTTTTAGGTAAATATACTTGGAAGGCGTTATGAGCCCCTTCAAAGCACCTCCCCTTATATAATACTAGGTACCCAATCCGTTGACATTTTTCACTTGAAATCATCTCGATAAATATACCCCATGGAATAGAAAAATACGTTTAAACTGATGAAAGAAAGCTTCCTTTATAGATAAAATAAACAAATCCGAGTGAAAAAAACATAAAAAGTAACAGTAGAAATAAAAAATCCTAGGATGTAGACACGTGTATCATCTACAGACTAGGATTGTTCAAAACAATTTACTTTTTAGTGAAGCAATTTATCTTCGATTCGGAGCGGCCAAAACCTGAGTCCATATATCATCGTACTGTTTAATAAATTCTCCAGGATCACGGAATGTTTCCATTGGTAATGAATCCAATAATTCCTCAGATGGACTATAGGCGTCGTTTTGCGTCCACTCTTCCTCTTCCACCATTTTTAACGTCTCTGTATTTGGTGTTGAATACATCACATATTCCGTATTTAAAAGCGCAATATCTGGACGTTGCATGAAATTTATAAACTCGTGAGCAAGTTCAACATTTTGTGCTGTTTTAGGAATAACCATCGCATCTACCCAAGTATTAGAACCCTCTTTTGGAATGACATACTCCATGTCTTCATTTTCATCCATAATATACGTCGCATCTCCCGAGTAAACAACCGCAAGTGCAGCATTTCCAGCAATCATATTATCAATAACCTGATCGGTCACATAGGCATACACGAGCGGTCGTTGATCAATTAAAAGTTGCTTCGCCTCTTCTAACTCCCCAATACTTTGCGTATTCATCGAATAACCAAGAAGCTTTAGTGCAACCATTAACGAGTCACGTTGACTGTCATACATAAAAAGGTTTCCTTTATACGCGTCATCCCATAACACAGACCATGAATCGACTGGTCCGTCAACAATTGTTTTATCATAGAGAACCCCCACTGTTCCCCAAAAATAAGGAACAGAGTATTTATTATCTGGATCATACGGAAGATACTTATACTTATCATCAATATATTTAAAATTAGGAATCAAGTTATAATCTAATGGAATTAATAAATCCTCTTGAATCATTTTTTCAATCATGTAATCAGATGGAAAGGCAACATCATAATTCGTTCCACCCGCTTTTATTTTTTGATACATCGTCTCATTTGAATCATACAATTCATAAACAACCTTACAGTCAAATTCATCTTCAAAAATCTTTAATACTTCAGGGTCAATATACTCCCCTACATTATACACGTAAAGTTTCTCACGGTTATCCTTTGAACAGGCACTTAACACTAGTACAAGTGAGGCGACTACCATCATCAATCCTTTTTTCATCAGATGACTAAACCTCCCTTTTCTTTTTAATCGATAAATTATTTGAAATTAAAACCGAGACAAGAATGAAGCTAACCATAATAGTTGCCAACGCATTCACCGTCGGACGAATTCCACGTTTCGCCATTGAATAAACCTCAATTGATAAATTAGTAACACCATTACCTGCTGTAAAATAACTAATGACAAAATCATCAATCGACATCGTAAATGCCATTAATGCACCCGCCATAATTCCCGGTAAAATTTCAGGAATAACGACCTTTCGAATCGCTTGCATCGGTGTCGCACCTAAATCCATGGCTGCTTCTGCTAAATTAGGATTCATCGCGTAAAGGCGTGGGAGAACAGATAACACCACATACGGAATACAGAACATAATGTGTGAAAGTAACATCGTCGTAAATCCAAACTTCATTTTAAGTGTTTTAAATAACATCATTAACGCAACGGCCAATACAATATCCGGACTAATAACAGGTAAATAGTTAATATTTAAAACAAAAGCTTTTGTTTTCTTCGTTAACTTAAAAATTCCGATTGATGTAAAGGTCCCAACAATTGTTGAAATTGCCGTCGCTAACACTGCAACAATCACAGTATAGAAAAGGGCTGTTTGCATTTGAGAGTCTTGAAGCAACTCCTCATACCATTGCAATGAAAATCCCGTCCATTTTCCACTTGACTTTGATTCATTAAATGAAAACACAATCAAAACAGCAATCGGTGCATATAAAAATAAAAACATAATCGCTAAGTAAAAGCGTGATAACCATTTATTTACCATGGAAGTGCACCCCCTGCTTGACCGTCTGAATCAAATCGTTTCATTAACCAAATCGACAATAAAATAAAAATCATTAAAATCATCGATAACGCCGAACCAAAATACCAGTTTCCTGTTAATAAGAATTGCTTTTCAATCAAGTTACCAATCATCATAAATTGCCCTCCACCTAATAGCTGTGGAATCACAAACGTACTAACAGCAGGTAAAAAGACCATAATGATTCCCGTAATAATTCCAGGAAGCGTTAGTGGAAACACGACTTTAGAGAAAACTTGACGATTATTCGCCCCTAAATCACGTGCCGCATCAATTAAATTTTTATCCACTTTTGTAATCGCTGTATGAATCGGCAATACCATAAATGGTAAAAAGTTATAGACCATTCCTAAAATAATGGCAAAATCAGTATACATAATATCGACAGGCGCTAAATGAAAGAACTCCAAAATATTATTTAAGATTCCATTTTTCCCAAGAATTGAAATCCAAGCATAAGTACGGAGTAACATATTAATCCACATTGGCATAATAAAAAGTAATAATAATGAGGATTGTCTTTTGGGATGACATTGAGCAATCACCCAAGCTAAAGGGTACCCAAACAACAAGCACGCAAGGGTTGACCATAAAGCAATCCATAATGAACGAACAAGCGTCGAAATATAGATTGGACTAAAAAATTTCGTATAATTATTAATCGTAAAGCGAAAAGCCATTGGATTTCCATCGCTTGGATCAATGACACTGTATAAGAAAATTAATAACATTGGAATAATGATAATAATAGAAATCCAGACAATGTATGGATAACTTAACCGTTTTGTTGATTCATGCATAATTAAATTCCTACCTCCATGACATGAATATCAGCCGGTGCAACCATCATCCCAACCACTGATCCAACTTCAGCACTTTGTGTACTATGGACAATGTATTCTCGACCCTCTACCATGACGATAATTTCATAATGAACCCCTTTAAAGATGACACTATCAACCACCCCAGTAAAGGCTCCCTTCTCTTTATCAACAATTTGTAAATCTTCCGGACGAATAACAACTTCAACTGCTTCATTAGGATTATATCCACGATCAACACATTCAAATATATGCCCTTCAAATTCTACTTTATAGTCCTCAATCATTGTCGCATTGACAATATTACTTTCACCAATGAAATTAGCCACAAAGCGATTACGTGGTTCATTGTAGATATCCACTGGTGTCCCAATTTGTTGAATTAACCCATCGTTCAATACGACAATTGTATCTGACATCGTTAAAGCCTCTTCCTGGTCATGTGTAACGAAGATAAAGGTAATTCCCATCTCACGTTGAATCTCTTTTAATTCATATTGCATGTCTTGACGTAACTTTAAATCTAGCGCACCAAGGGGTTCATCAAGTAATAAAACTTTAGGACGATTAACAAGTGCGCGAGCAATCGCAATACGTTGCTGTTGTCCTCCAGATAATGAGTCGATCCGACGATTCGCAAAATCTGTAAGTTTAATCATTTTTAACATTCGGTTTACACGTTCTGTAATTTCCTTTTCTGGAACATTTTTCATTCTTAAACCAAACGCAATATTGTCAAACACATTTAAATGTGGAAATAACGCATACTTTTGAAAAACGGTATTTATTTCTCTCTTATAAGACGGTATTTGAATTAAGTCTTTTCCTTTAAAGATAACCTCCCCTGAAGTCGGTGTATCAAACCCACCAATAATTCGAAGTAACGTTGTTTTACCGCACCCAGACGGACCTAATAACGTTACAAACTCATTTTCATGAATGGTTAAATCAATCCCCTTTAAGATAATATCCCCATCATATTCTTTCGTTAAATTTTTAATTTCAATTAACGGTGTTTTTGTCACACGAAACTCCTCCTTAAATCAAACTAAAATGTTGGTGGGGTTGACACCCAAAGAACAGATGCACATTTATCTGAATTATTCTTTAATTTATGATCCACATCAGCTTTATAATAAAAACTTTCACCTTGTCGAACCTTATACCGTTCTGTGCCGAGTACCAACTCAACCTCACCTTCTAAAACATACCCAAACTCTTCACCGTGATGAGGCTCATCATCATAAGACATTCCGCCTGGTTGAAGATCAATAATAATAGGTTCCATCTCATTTTTTTGAGCATTAGGAATAATCCAACGAATGGTCATATCGTAATCCGGCTCTTCTTTTATAAAAACGTCCTCTTGTTGAAATACAATTTTTTCATCCTTTTTTTCGTCGGCAAAAAATTCGCCAAGTGTTGTTCCTAAAGCCTCTAAAATGTCAACCAGCGTTGCAATGGATGGGGAAGCCAAGTCGCGTTCTACTTGAGAAATATAACCCTTTGTCAGCTCTGTACGATCAGCTAATTCCTCTTGGGTCAGTTGAAGTTCCATTCGTAAACGTCTTATTTTCCCTCCTATAATCATCTTAACACCTCGATCCCTCTCTAAACTATTTGTTTACTTTTAATAAACCACATTTAATTATAATGAGAATAAATTTTTTGTCAATATCTATCTAAAAAATATATTTTTTTCTTCCCCTTAAAAAGAGAAATATTTGAATCTGCCGTTACATCTTCCATCCCCCTTTTTATTTTTTGGATTTCCCGTCATTCTATACAAAAAAATCCTAGGAATAAAGTCCTAGGATTTTTTGTCTTATTCAGCGTTACGCTTACGTTTATCGAATTTTTTACGCTCGTTTGTATCTAAAATTTTCTTACGTAAACGAACAGAAGTTGGTGTAATTTCTACTAATTCATCTTCATTAATATATTCTAATGCATACTCTAATGTAATTAAACGTGGTTTTTTCAAGACAACCGTGTTATCTTTCCCCGCTGAACGGCAGTTTGTTAATTGTTTTGCACGTGTAACATTTACTGCTAAATCTAAATCTTTATTATTTTCTCCAACGATCATACCTTCATAAACAGCTGCTCCTGGCTCAATGAACATGATTCCACGATCTTCAAGTCCCATTAATCCATAATTCGTCGATTTTCCATTTTCCATTGAGACTAACGCACCATTTTTACGCTCTCCAACAGATCCTTTTTCCATCGGACGGTAGTCTGAGAAGGTATGGTTAATAATTCCATATCCTTTAGTCAACGTTAAGAATTCTGTCATAAATCCGATTAATGCACGAGATGGCACATCATAAATTAAACGTACTTGTCCGTTTTCATTATGAATCATGTTTTGCAATTGACCTTTACGGTATCCCATCGCCTCAATGACGCTACCTACGTGTTCCTCTGGCGTTTCAATTTGAACGTATTCATAGGGTTCACATAAAACACCATCAATTTCACGAATAATAACTTCAGGTTTTGAAACTTCTAATTCAAATCCTTCGCGACGCATATTTTCAAGTAAGATTGATAAATGAAGTTCCCCACGTCCTGAAACAACCCATTCCTCTTTTGTTCCGACACGCTCAACTACTAACGAAACATCTCGTTGTGTTTCACGATACAAGCGTTCATCAATTTTTGAAGCCGTTACATGTTTTCCTTCTTGTCCTGAGAATGGTGATGAATTCGTCGAGAACGTCATTTTTAATGTTGGTTCATCGATGTGTAAAATAGGTAAAGCTTCTTCTTTTCCAATCTCACATACAGTTTCCCCAACGTTGATATCAGGTAACCCTGCGATAGCTACGATATCTCCAGCTTGTGCCGATTCAATTTCAACACGTTTTAATCCTAAAAAACCAAATAATTTCGTTACACGGAATTGTTGCACACTTCCGTCTAAGCGACAGATTGACACCATTTGATTAACATTCATTGTTCCACGTACGATACGCCCGATTCCAATACGTCCTACATAGTCATTATAGTCTAACAACGCTGGTTGGAATTGTAATGTCCCATTTGGATCCATCCCTGGGTCTGGAATATTTTCTAAAATAGATTCAAAAATAGCTTCCATGTTTTCTTCTTGATCAGCAGGGTTAGAGCTTAAACTTGCTGTCCCATTTAACGCTGAACAATAAACGACTGGGAACTCTAATTGATCATCATCAGCACCTAATTCAATAAATAATTCTAATACTTCATCTACAACTTCTTCTGGACGAGCTGCTGGACGGTCAATTTTATTGACAACAACAATCGGTGTTAATTTTTGCTCTAACGCTTTCTTTAAAACGAAACGAGTTTGTGGCATCGTCCCCTCATAAGCATCAACCACAAGTAAAACACCATCAACCATGTTCATAATACGCTCAACCTCACCGGCAAAATCGGCATGTCCTGGCGTATCTAAAATGTTAATTCGGTAGTCTTTATAATCAATGGCCGTATTTTTAGCTAAAATTGTAATTCCACGCTCACGCTCAAGATCATTTGAATCCATTACGCGTTCAGCAACTGCCTCATTCTCACGGAACGTCCCCGCCTGACGTAATAATTGGTCCACTAACGTCGTTTTTCCGTGATCGACGTGGGCAATAATCGCAATGTTTTTAATATTCATATAGTCACCTCTGACTGAGTATTTTTTAATTTGTCCTGAAATATTATACAACAAAACATACGATTCTGTATCAAATTTTGACTTAAAAATATGAAAAAATTTTCAAAGCCTTTTCATTTTCACAGATTGAGAATAAATAACTCTAACGCTAGCTCCTTATCTAAGATCCCCGTTTTTATTTTATAATCCATATCCGCTAATTGAATTAAATATTTTTTTAAAACTTTAGGGTTAAAATGATGGGACTGACTGTGAATTAACTTCACACGATAGGGATGAACGTTTAACGTCTTTGCAATATCAGCCTCACGATATCCCTGTTGACTTAACTCAATGACTTGTGACATTAAACGAAATTGATTCGCGATTAAGATTAATAGCTTTAATGGCTCTTCATTTTGTGTCATTAAATCCTCATAAATTAAAAACGCCTCTTCAATCTTGCGCTTCGCCAATGCATCCGTTAATAAGAACACATTATCCTCTAATTGTCTCGCTACAAGGACATGAATGACCTCTACTGTTAACACTTTAGAAGGAGCATCCATAAAATAAATGATAATCTTTTCAATTTCCTGCAACAGCGTATCAATCTTCGCATGCGTAAGCCTAATTAATAAGTCTAAAACCCCTGGTTCACATTCAACCCCTTCTTTTTCTAGCTTTTGCTTTGCCCACTCTTTTAATGAGGCCTCCGAATAAGTCTCAAACGTAAAGACCTCTGACTTTTTCTTAAGTAATTTAACTAATTTTTTACGATCATCTAACTTATCATACGGAGCATATATAATTAAAATATTATCCGTTTTAGGATGTTCTAACACGTCCATTAACACGTTTAGATCATGGGGTTGCTCCCCTTTTCCCTCTTTTGTTGTTAAGAAAACGGGGTTTTTAATAATAATTGCCTTTTTAGGACTTAAAAAGGCAACGGTCTGTAAATCAAAAATTGCCTTTTGAATCGTTGTTTCGCGCATATCGTAAGAAATTGCATCGAAAGAATTAATTTGATGCTTATCCAATAACTCGTGTATTTTTTTCTCACATAAAACAACCTGTTCGCCAATTATCGTATAAATCGCCATAGTGTCACCTCGAATTTATTTTAACATAAAAAAGAAAAGACCCTTGATTTATTTCCCTATTTTTATAGTTTTATTTTAAATTCAGTGAACGATATGGGGTGTTTTTTTATAAATAAAATTTTTAGAGAATTGTCTAATTTTTTATTTTTTATATTATTTCTCATTAGGGCGCTCATAAATTTGACGATAAAAAAAACTAATGATGTGTTTTTCGCTTATCATTAGTTTTTATGTTGATAGTTTCCTCTCTTCGCTCATTCCTTTCATTCTAGCTAAATAATTAATGTATTTTCTAATTATTTGATTTTATTATTCACGAATAGCTGTGTGTAAATTAGGCCTTCCGCTTCGAATTTTTACTTGGATACTTCCATGATCCTGTGTATTTAACATCGGAATTTCTAACTGTTTATGTGTTTCTAATACCTCCGAACTTGGATGGCGATACCGGTTGTTTTTCCCACTAGAAATAATCGTTAGTTGCGGTTGAAGTCGTGTTAAAAAAGCGTGCGAATTAGATGTTTTAGAGCCATGATGTGCCGCCTTATAAATATCAGCCCTTAAATTAGGGTATTGCCTTAAAATTTCCGCTTCAACCTGTGCACTTACATCCCCTGTAAATAAAAAGGTAACTTGATCGAGGGTTACTTTCATCACAAGTGACTTATCATTTTCATTGTCTTTAGGGGTATCCGGTTGTAAAAAGGTGATTTCCTGGTTCCCGCATCGCACTTTTTCTCCTTGCTCTGGCGATAAAAGCAAAACGCCTAGCCGTTTTGCAACTTGGGTAATCTCTCTTAGATGATCACTTGTAGTATTTTTGGGGATAACAAGATACTTTACCTCAAAACGCTCGAGTAGGGAGATTGCCTCACCGACATGATCAAAATCACCATGGGTCAAAATCAAATAATCAATTTGACGAACCCCTTCTCCAAGTAAATAGGGTTCTAGTGTTCGCTCAAACAAAGCGATTTTTTCTCCCGTAAATGATACTTTTCCGCCTGTATCGATGACGGTGGTACACATTTGAAAAGGAGATTGCATCACCATACTATCGCCCTGTCCTACATCTACAAAAGTTACTTGGCTATCTGTCTTTAAGATCCGCTCCCCTTCTAAAATTAAAACAACACCTAGTAAAATCAAACATACACTTTTCCGCTTCACTCTTGGCTTTTCTAACAGCCACGCGACTAACACCAACAAGATAATAATGAACACAACAGATGTTAAATGAAGCTGCCCGATTATCCAGTTAAATTTTAAAAATTGTTCACTTATTAGAATAATCTTCTCAAACAACGTTAATAAATACTCGATAATTGTAGCCAGTGGTGGAATCCATAAGGTTAAAAGGAGCAATGGAATTAATAGGCTACTAACGATAGGGACTAAGCACAAGTTAGCCACGTACCCCGCTAAATTTATTTCATAACTGAGAAACAGTTGAATCGGTAACACCGCTAATTGGGCGATCAGCGGAACGAAGAGAAAAATAAATTTTCCACTGATTCGCTTCATCATTGATTGAGAGACGATTAAACAAAACGTGAGCCAATAAGAATAAATAAACCCAGTCTGATAAACCTGAAGGGGAAATAAAATAAAATTAATAAGAAATATCAAAGAAAATAAATCTAACGATGAAAATCCCCATCCCATTCGTTGATTCAGACGTGCTAAAATGGCCATTCCACCAGCACGCACAATGGAAGGACTAGCTCCACTTAATATCATAAATCCAACTAATAGAATAATTATTAAACTATCGGCCAGCTCCATCACGATGCCCACTCGTTTAAACATATATCCTACAATCCCTATAAGTAATCCCACATGAAGACCGCTTACAGCAAATAAATGTATAATTCCTAGATTAGAGTATCCTTCACTCATAGCCTCATCTAAGCCATCCCTTACTCCTAAAAACCAGGCTTGTATATAGGTGGCCGTTCGGGTAGGATAATGCTCCTCTACCCAGTTGGCTACTTGGCGCTGGTACTGCCTTGCACTCCATTCATGATCAATGACGCGCGTCTGATTTAAATAAACCGTTCCCCTCATCCCATTCGTGTATAAATAATTTTTAAAATCGAACCCGTGAAAGACACGGGGAGGCTCAGCCATTGAAGCCTCCTGATTCACCTCAATCCAATCACCAGGTAAAAGTCGAGGTTGTTCTGCCTGAAGGGTTAAATAAAAATACCCCGATTTCGTCCAAATCTTTGCCGTCTGCTTATTAGAATCTTGCTTTTTCACCTCAATAACCTTAGCATGTTCAATATGAAGAGGTTCAGTTGATCCATCTAAACTCTGAATTCCTGCCACTTCCATATAAATAACGGCTATTCCCCCTAGGAGGAAATAAATCCAGTATGTCTTAGGAAATCGTTTCAAATAGACAAAACACACCGGAAGAAGTAAAAAAACACCCTCCTTTATGAATAATGCGACAATAATAATCAATACAAAATAAATCAAATGCTGTCGTAATTTAAAGTTCAAGATAATCACGCAACTTTTCTAATGTTTTTTCCCCAATTCCTGTTACATTTATTAAGTCCTCAATCGACTTAAATGTTCCAAATTCTTCACGATAATCAATAATGGCACTCGCCTTCGCCGGACCAATGCCCGGAAGAGTTTGTAATTCAGCTAAACTTGCTCTATTTAACGAAACCTGTTGCTCCTTTTGGGCTCCAGCTTCTATTGGCGTCTCCTCCTCGTCAACATGCGGAATATAAATAACCATTTCATCTTTTACCTTCTCAGCTAAATTAACGACATTGACATTGGCCGTCTCTAAAAAACCACCTGCTAATTCAATGACATCGTGCACACGACATGAGGGATCAATTTCATAAATTCCCGGTGCCTTTACTTCACCCTTTAGGTCAACCGTATAAACAGAGGGTTCTAAACTAGAGGAATCACTCTCTATCTCTTTCTCAACGTCCTCATACGGCGTCAAAGGAAGCTCCTGCGTTTCTTCTGGTTGCTTAATAAAAATAAATAGGATGACGGCTAATAGGATACCCCCGATAATCATTAATTGTTTTTTCATTAAATCACCTCATCTTAAAATACGCTTAATTTATCTCATTTCCTTTTATAAAAATTAGAAAAAACACTATCCTCCCAAAAAGGAAGATAGTGTTAGACATGGTTTATAGTAAAGGGGTTCCTGATAAACGAACAATTGAGAGATACCCAGCTGATCCAGCCTGTTGACTATTTACTACTCGAATTGCTCGTTGAGTCGTATTTTTAATTATGAAGTTAATTCCTTCATCCTCAACATAAAAGCAATAAAACACATTTAATACAGGGGTTGAATGCGTTCCACGTAGACAAGTGTAATCGCTATATGGTGCCGCTAATGGACTTGGAAATCCACCAGGTCGAGTAAAGGTAAGTCCTAATCCATAAGTTGAAACACCCGCTGCTATTGGATATCCTGGATTTAACGGCCCACTTGGGTAAAGTTGGATAGTCGATGCTAGTAGATAAACCCCTGGCTGACTTATAGTGAAAGTCCCTGTATCCTCATTGTATCGAATCCAAGGAAATTCCCAAACACCATTCCAAATAGGACCCCATCCATCAACCGGTGTTCCATTCGCAATTTCTTTTCCGCCAGATTCAAAATCCGGTTGATCTAGAACATACTGTGCAATACCTACCGCACTTGGACCCGTTGGCCCCGTCGCTCCGGTTAACCCGCGTGGTCCTTCAGGTCCCGTCGGTCCGGTTGGTCCTCTTAATCCTCGAGGTCCTTGTTGACCCATTTGACCTGGTTGTCCCTGTGGCCCCTGTTGACCCACCGCTCCCTGTGGTCCTTGTTGACCCTCTGGCCCTTGTGGTCCTTGTTGACCCTCTGGTCCTTGTGGTCCGGTTGGCCCGGTTAATCCGCGTGGTCCTTCGGGTCCCGTTGGTCCTGTCGCCCCGGTTAACCCGCGGTCTCCTTCGGGTCCCGTTGGTCCTGTCGCTCCTCTTAAGCCACGCTCTCCTTCAGGTCCGGTTGGTCCCGTTGCTCCAGTTAATCCACGCTCTCCTTCGGGTCCCGTTGGTCCTGTCGCTCCTCTTAGTCCGCGTTGTCCTTCGGGTCCCGTTGGTCCTGTCGCTCCTCTTAACCCACGTTCTCCTTCAGGTCCCGTTGGCCCTGTCGCTCCGGTTAACCCACGTTCTCCTTCTGGCCCTGTTGGCCCAGTCGATCCTCTTAACCCTTGTGGTCCTTCGGGTCCCGTTGGTCCCGTCGCTCCTCTTAATCCGATTCTTCCTTCTGGCCCCATTGGTCCCGTCGCCCCGGTTAATCCACGCTCTCCTTCAGGTCCTGTTGGCCCGGTTGGTCCGGTTAATCCACGTTCTCCTTCGGGTCCCGTTGGTCCTGTTGCTCCACTTAATCCCCGTTGCCCCTCAGGTCCCGTTGGTCCAGTTAACCCACGCGGTCCTTCTGGCCCGGTTGGCCCTGTTGGCCCGGTTGGTCCGGCTAAACCACGTTCTCCTTCTGGCCCGGTTGGCCCTGTTGGTCCAGTTAATCCACGCTCTCCTTCAGGTCCCGTTGGTCCTGTTGCTCCAGTTAATCCACGCTCTCCTTCGGGTCCCGTTAGTCCTGTCGCTCCTCTTAATCCACGCTCTCCTTCAGGTCCTGTTGGTCCTGTTGCTCCAGTTAATCCACGCTCTCCTTCGGGTCCCGTTGGTCCTGTCGCTCCTCTTAGTCCGCGTTGTCCTTCGGGTCCCGTTGGTCCTGTCGCTCCTCTTAATCCGCGCTCTCCTTCAGGTCCCGTTGGTCCTGTCGCCCCAGTTAATCCCGGTTCACCTTTCAAACCAAAATCACCTTTTGGTCCCATTGGTCCAGTTGGCCCCGTCGCCCCTCTTAGTCCGCGTTGTCCTTCGGGTCCCGTTGGTCCTGTTGCACCTCTTAATCCCGGTTCACCTTTTTCTCCGCATTCACCCTTAGGCCCTTGATCACCTTTTAAACCAGATTCACCTTTAGGCCCCCTCGGTCCCGTTGGCCCTGTAGGTCCAGTTAATCCACGCTCTCCTTCGGGTCCCGTTGGTCCGGTTGCTCCGGTTAATCCACGTTCCCCTTCAGGTCCTGTTGGTCCCGGTTCACCTTTTTCTCCGCATTCACCCTTAGGCCCTTGATCACCTTTTAAACCAGATTCACCTTTAGGCCCCCTTGGTCCCGTTGGCCCTGTAGGTCCAGTTAATCCACGTTCCCCTTCAGGTCCTGTTGGTCCGGTTGGCCCGGTCGCACCAGTTAATCCGCGTTCCCCTTCGGGTCCTGTCGGCCCTGTCGCTCCTCTTAATCCACGTTCCCCTTCGGGTCCTGTTGGTCCGGTTGCTCCCCTCAATCCACGTTCCCCTTCGGGTCCGGTTGGCCCAGTTGCCCCCCTTAATCCACGTTTTCCTTCTGGCCCTATCGGTCCGGTTGCTCCCCTTAATCCGCGTTCCCCTTCAGGTCCTGTCGGTCCAGTTAATCCACGTTTCCCTTCGGGTCCGGTTGGCCCGGTCACCCCAGTTAATCCGCGTTCCCCTTCAGGTCCTGTCGGTCCAGTTAATCCACGTTTCCCTTCGGGTCCGGTTGGCCCGGTCGCCCCCCTTAATCCGCGTTCCCCTTCAGGTCCTGTCGGTCCAGTTAATCCACGTTTTCCTTCGGGTCCTGTTGGCCCGGTCGCCCCAGTTAATCCACGTTCCCCTTCGGGTCCTGTTGGCCCGGTCGCTCCGGATAACCCACGTTCCCCTTCAGGTCCGGTTGGCCCGGTCGCCCCTCGTAACCCTCGTTGTCCTTTTGGTCCCGTTGGCCCCATCGGTCCCTCACAACAACTATCGCAATGATTACATTGATCAGGACAACAGCCTTGCGATTCACAGCTACAGTTACTTCTATAATCATTGCAATTACTATCTGGTATGTGTTTTATCATTTTCTTCACTTCCTGATCGAATTTATTAGGTGGATAAAATATCTATCCTCTCTAATATATTAAAAAAACCATTTATTTGTCACTGCCTACACCCTTCATCTTTAAATTAATAATTATTTCTACAAATATGAAAATTTACTCACTTAATTACATTAAATCTCAAAACTAATGAAGTTTCTCCCCACTTTATTTCTTGCTTAAAAAACTTTTTTCTTGACATCCCAAAAAAGAGACCCAGGTCCCAATCACATAACCCTATTTTCCACTACAACAATATTAAAAAATTCAAAGTCTTTCTCATATTTTGCAAGAAAACCTTATTAAAAATGCCATACCGTATCAAATCAAATTTTAAAAACCTAAAACAAAAATCCTAGTAACACAGTCACTAGGATTTCAACTTCCTCTTTCATTGTAATAGGTTGCCATTTAAGTAGCAAAAACACATCCAATACCATCTAAATTTACTTCGATAAGATATTGGATGTGTTTAGTATATTAAGTATTATAGTAATGATTATCAATAATTGTCACCACTATTGATAACACCAACTACTTTTGCGCTACGACAATAATACGCTCTGATTCCTCTGTAGGTGCCTCATCAAGAAAATCGGCAGAAATCTCTAAAATTTTAAAACCGATATCTTCTAACCACTGAACATACTCTTCAATAGCAAATGTTCGTTGATAGTGTGTTTCTTCAAAACGCTCGTATCGATCGCCTTCACGTTTAAAGAATGTTAACTCATGTTCAATACTATATGGATATTTACCTTCGCAAACGTGCCAAATATACGTCAAATCCGGGTTGGTATCCGCAAAGAGATAATCTTGAAATATTTCTGTTACCTTAAACAGTGAATGAACATCAAAGATTAATATCCCACCTTCTTTTATGCTTTCATAAAGGTGGCGAAATGTCTGAAAAACTTCTCTATCGTTTTTCAAATAATTTAATGAGTCAACATAAATCACCGCGCCGTCAAAATCACTAAAACCTTCTAAACGTGACATATCTTGTTGAACATAGTGAATTCCAAGACCTTCTGTCAACGTTTTTTCATACGCTAAGGAAAGCATTTCTTCAGATAAATCAATTCCTGTTACATGATACCCTTCCTTTGCTAAAAGAATAGAGATGGTACCCGTTCCACAACCAACGTCTAAAATCGTACTTCCTTGGGGTAAATATTGCTTTGTTTTTGAAATCCACTTATGATAAGGAACATCCTGCATCAGGATATCATAGTAATATGAAAAAGCTTCATATGCCATTAGTTTAACATCCCTTCCAAATTAACGCGAGGAACATCTGCCCATAACTTTTCTAAATTATATTCTAAACGAGTTTCTGGGGTAAATACATGTACAATAATTGTTCCGAAATCGGCTAATACCCATTCTGCATGGTGTGCCCCTTCGATATGTTTTAAACTTAACTCACTAATACCTTCTAAGTCTTTTAGCTCACGAATAATACCTTGTGCTAAACGATCATTTTTTGCTGTTGTAATAATCATATAATCATAAATTGGGGAATGATTTTTCATATCTAATACAACAATATCATCTGCATGCTTATCATCTAATGCTTTTACGAATTTCGCTAAAATTTCCATATTAATCCACTCCATTATAAATAATCATAATAATATTCATAGGCAGCCATTGTATCCGGGTGAATATCCGCTGATGACTTTTGTTTTAAATACGCAATCGTATTGGCTAATGTTTTAGCAACAGCCCTATTTAAATCCTGGCCAGACAAATTACGAATCTCATCTACCCCAGGTTGGATACGACCGGGTTCAATATAATCTGCTAAAAAAATAATTTTTTCAAGTGTCGACATCGCTGGCCTTCCAGTCGTATGGTACTTAATCGCGTTTAAAACATCCTGATCAATAATCCCGTAAGACTTTTGGGCAACAATTGCCCCAACTGGAGCATGCCATACCAACGGACTATAGTTTAAATACTCCATTTCATTTGCGGCGATTAACTTTTCTTCCAATTCATTATTTGGTAAATATTTCGCAATATCATGTAATAAGGCAGCTACCTGTGCGGATTCTAATAAAACATGATACTTTTCTGCTAATATTTCACTTGTTCTTACAACACCTAATGTATGTTCATAGCGTGTCGGCGGCAGTTGATTTTTAACTTTTTCTTGTAATTGTTTTAACTTCATCGCTTATTTAGGTAAAACAATTTGTTTCTTTTTACTTGATTCTTTATAAAAAACAATTGTTTTTCCAATCACTTGAATGATTTCAGCATCAATAACCGATGCAATCTCCGCCGCAATTGCCTTTGGTTCCTCAAAGCAGTTTTGTAAAATTGAAACCTTAATTAATTCACGTGCCTCTAACGCATCATATACCGTTTTAATTAGTGGATCATTAACCCCATTTTTTCCTACTTGAATAATAGGTTGCATTGTATGAGCGAGTCCCTTTAAGTAACTCTTTTGTTTTCCTGTCAACATTCTGTTCACCTCTTCATAGTTTCTTACTATTTTATCTACATAGTCTCCGATATTCTTTATAAAAAGAAGACTCGGCAATAATGAATAAACTATTTCTAATTGAGTAATCACCCTTAACGGGTTCATTATACCATCGTTTAAGACAATTGCGCCTTTTAGATGAACTTTTTTTAAATCAGTGAAGGTCTAACTAATACACCGACACCCTTTGGCGCATAGACCGTTATTTCCTGGCCTGCCCCCATTAAAGTTATCCATCCTAGTCCTGAAATAACGAGGTCCGTTTTTTCTTTCCCGATATGGTACACATGTTTTTCCATCGCAGCAACACCGTTGGATGTTTCAACAATAGGTTTTAAGACATTTCCTGCCTGTGTTTGCCATAGGGAATCTGCTTTTTCTAATTTTGTACGATGAATATGCAAAGCATTTGAAAAATGAGTAATAAAAGAAGTACGCTCGCCTTTAACAAAATCCATTCGGGCTAAGCCACCAATAAACAGTGTTTGTTTTGGATTTAATTGGTAAACACCTGCTTTGATTTCTTTTTTAGGAGTAATTTCCTTCAAAACTTTAGGTGAGACATAATGAGCTAATTGGTGTTCGTTAATAATCCCCGGAGTATCAATAATTGATGTTTTTTCATCCAGAGGAATTTCAATAATATCTAATGTTGTCCCTGGAAAATGGGATGTTGTTATAACATCGTCTCGCTCTTCCGTAAATCGTTTAATAATGCGATTCACAAGCGTTGACTTTCCAACATTTGTACACCCAACAATATAAACATCTCGTCCCTTACGATATTTTTCAATCATTTCCATTAACTCATCAATTCCTAGTCCTTTTGCAGCACTTACTAATGCAACGTCTAGTGGCTTTAATCCAATTTCCTTTAATGAGCGTCGCATCCAATGATTTAGTTTTGTTTTATTTACTGATTTAGGTAATAAATCAACTTTATTTCCTACTAATAAGATATCATTTCCATTAATATGACGTGATATTCCTGCAACCATACTTCCTGAAAAATCAAAAATATCAACAATATTTATAACAAGCGCATCTGATTCTCCGACTTTTTGTAAAATTTTCAAAAAGTCGTCGCTTGTTAATGAAACATCTTGTACTTCATTATAATGTTTTAATTTAAAACAGCGTTGACAGTAAATGAATTGCCGATCCATTTTCTCAATACTTGATTTAGGTGTATAGCCTATCTCCTTAGAATTTATTGTTTGAATGGTTGCTCCACAACCAATACATTTTAATTCTTCCATAAAATCCTCCTCGATATTAGTCTAAATACGGTGGAGTTGGTAATTGACGTTTCTTTAGCCTTTTCACGACAAGCTTTTCGAGTTGACGATTTAGCTTCGTCGAACTTTCATCCGAATGTAGATGCACGGGTTCGACTAAAATCATATATAAACCAAGACGTTTAGCGACTAAGACATCCGTCATCAATTGGTCTCCAATCATTACGACTTGTGAGCGATCGTATTGTTTTAAAATTCGGCTCAATTTAACTTTTAATGGTTTCAATGCCTTATGATGAGCAGCTTTAATTTTTAAATCTTTTGCAAAGTATGCGACACGATCTTTGTTATTATTCGATACAATTATAACCTCAAATCCTAACTGTTTTGCCTCATCAAAAAATTTCAAAATTTCAGGTGTTGGGGCTTTGACAGTTGCTCCTACTAATGTATTATCAAGATCCGTTAAGATAACACGCTTTCCATCTTCCTTTAATTTCATCAAATCTATTTGGAATATATTTTTTACATATTCATCTGCTACAAAATAACGAATCAAAAAAAACTCCCCTTTCATACTTCAATACTATTGACCACAAAATCGAATGACATTTTTCTACGTATTCATTTCATTTTATCATAAATTCACAATAGTTTTAAGTCTATCGACAGAAAGTTACGCATATAATCTACTAAGTCAATCCACGAGGGAGGTTCTTGCTTATGTTTTTGTTTCAATTTATCGCCTCACTCTTCTCAAACCTTGTACCATTAGTTGGTGCGATTAATAACCAGGCCTTTCCTAGCCCATTAACAGCTGAGGAGGAAAAATATTATCTTGAACAAATGGCTAACGGAGACAAAGAGGCACGTGAGAAGTTAATCGAACATAACTTAAGACTAGTAGCTCACATTGTTAAAAAGTATCAAAATCAAAACGATGATAAAGAAGACCTTATTTCTATTGGTACCATTGGTCTTATTAAAGCCATTGACTCCTATTCACCTGATAAAGGAACAAAATTAGCCACTTATGCTGCACGTTGCATTGATAATGAGATTCTAATGCTATTTCGTTCATCCAAGAAATCAAGAAACGATGTTTCATTATATGACCCGATTGGTTTTGATAAAGAAGGAAACGAAATTTGTCTCATTGACGTTGTCAAAGATAATGGTATGAGTATTAATGACGTTGTCATTCAACAAATGGATTTGGAAAAAATCGAAAAAAACTTAGATCAACTTACCGAACGTGAACGAGATATAATTGTTCGAAGATTTGGCCTTGGCCATCATCAAGAAGAAACACAACAGGAAATTGCTAACTCCTACGGAATTTCCCGAAGTTATGTTTCACGAATTGAAAAGCGCGCACTTTTAAAACTGTACCGTGAATTTATTAAAAACTAAAGACGGGAAAAGGGGATAAGTATCCCCTTTTTCCTATAGTCGACGACGATAGTCTGCATCTGATGGCATACGCCAATCCGTCCGTGGAGAAAGAGAAATATCTAATACTTTAGGTCCGTCCGGCATAGCTGAACGTTTAAATTGTTGAGAGTAAAAACGACGATAGAAAATCTGTAAATATTCTAATAATTTTTCTTCAGAAAACTCGTCTTTAAATGCTTCTTTCATTAAGAGATAAATACGATCTTCTGTATCCCCGTTATTAAGCATATGATATAAAATAAAGTCATGAATTTCATATTTACCAATAATCTCTTCCGTATGTTGTGGCGTGTCAATTAATTCTGGTGAAATCGGAGTATCTAACACATCGGCCAATGTTTCTTGCAATAATTTTGCATCTTCTTCATTCATTGTTAATTCCTCTGATTGAAGGCACATAAACTGTTTAACCATAAACTTGACTAGTGTTTTAGGAATCCCTGCATTAATTGCATACATAGACATTTGGTCTCCATTATAAGTACACCACCCTAAGGCTAATTCGGACATATTTCCCGTTCCTAAAACTAAACCATTCATTTTATTCGCTAAATTCATTAAAATATTAGTCCGTTCGCGAGCCTGTGCATTTTCGTAAGTAATATCAATTTCTTTAGGATCATGACCAATCGTTTCAAAATGAGATAGGACAGATTCTCTTAAATCAATATCATGATGTGTAACTCCTAACACTTTCATTAATTGGTTAGCATTTTGATTTGTTCGTTGAGATGTTCCGAATCCTCTAATAGTATAAGCCATAATATTTTTACGTGGTATCTCAAGGAGGTCAAATGTTTTAGCCGCCAATAATAAAGCAAGAGTTGAGTCTAACCCACCAGATACACCAATTAAAACTTTATCCAATTTAGTGTGCTCAATTCGTTTAGCTAATCCTGCCATTTGAATATTCATCATCTCTTCAAATGCATCTTTTAAATCATTTTTTGGAACAAATGGAGTAGGATCAATGGTTTGTTCAAATTTATAGTGTTTATTTTCAACAAGATTAAATGGAATGTGCTTTATATAATCCATATTATCTTCTGCACTTTGTCTAAAAGAAGACGAGCGACGACGATCAAACTGAATATTAGAAATATCTAAATCAGCAAACATAACATTTAAATCTTCGCGTGAAAACATGTCTGATTCAGCTAATAATGTTCCATTCTGGGAAATTAAACTATGGCCACCAAAGACCCCGTCCGTCGTTGACTCGTACACTCCAGATGAACAATAAATATAACCTGCAGCAAGTTTTAAACTTTGAATACGAACTAAATCTTTACGAGTTTTACTTTTTAAGTAAACCTCATTACTCGTTGATAAATTTAAAATAACGTCTGCTCCATTCAACGCTAAACGTTGACTTGGAGACGAGGGAACCCATAAATCTTGGCAAATTTCTACACCAAATGAAATTCCTGATTGATGATGATCAAAAATAAGTGATCCAAATGGAACTTTACGACCTAAAAACTCGATTTCATCATAATGTTTAACAATTTCATACCCGCGTGTAAACCAACGCTCTTCATAAAATTCCATGTCATTTGGAAGATAAAACTTTGGAATAATTCCTAAAATCTTATCCTTTTGGATGACAATAGCACAGTTATATAAATTTCTATGAATTGAAATTGGTGCCCCGACCGCGCACACCCCTTCAAACGGATTATTTATTAATAAGTGTTCAATGGCCGTTTTAACATCTTGCAATAAATATTCTTGAAATAATAAGTCTTGGCAAGTATATCCGCAAATAGATAGCTCCGGAAATACTAAAATTCCTGCTTGGTGATCTTGGGCTACTTGTAACGCCCTTAACATCACATCTACATTTGCCATCGGATCTCCTACTGAAACTTTCGGCGATGAAGTCGCCACTTTTAAAAATCCATGATAAAACATGAATTATTCACCTCTTCCATATAATTGATGTCTTTTAATATAATCGTCGACTGATTCCAATACTAAATCGGTACGATTAGGGTTTTCTCGATACATCGTTGATGAGATATCACGTTGATGAAAAGCATCTAGAACTATAAAACGGTCTTTAAAAGATGGGAATTGATTACTAATCAGTTGATTTACCTCAATATCATCACGTTTAAAGACAATTAATTTAAATGTTTTCATAAGTTGTTCATACTGAAACCAGTTCGGTAAATCTTTTAAATTATCTGCACCGATAATAAAGGCAATCTCCTCTTCTGGATATTTTTTTTGTAGTTGACTTAATGTTTCATAGGTCGTCAACACTTTTTCCGACTGAACTTCGATTAAAGATACAGAAGCCTGTGGTAATTTTTCACACAACAATTCTAACATCGCAACTCGATGCTTTGCCGTAATTAACCCTCTTTTAGGATAAGCGTCCCCCACCGGTAAAAAATAGAATTTTTTACAGAAGTTTTGTTTTAAAATGTGCATTGCTATTTCATAATGTGCGATGGTGGGAGGATTAAAGGATCCGCCAAAAACAACAATCATTAATTATCACTCCTCTTTTCACTTCACTTTATTATGAACCAAATATTATTTTTCATCCAAGGAACTGAAAAGAAAACAATCGCATTTAAATGGCGATTGTTTCCCCTAATTTAAATCATTGATACAAGTTCAGATACCATCTCTGAAGATTCTTTCGCAGCTACTGTTAGAAACTCATTAAAAGAAATATGTGATTCTTTTCCGGCAATATCTGATAACGCACGAACAATTATAAAAGGTTTTTCATAATGATGGCAAACTTGTGCAACAGCTGCTGCCTCCATTTCAATTGCAATCACAGACGGGCAATTTTTTTTAATCAATTCCATTTGATCTAAACGATTAATAAAAGAATCACCTGTTCCAATTGTTCCTAACCAATAATTTTTCCCGATTTTATCCAGAATAGATTCCACTTTTTTCACTAATGAAACATTCGATTCATAAATTGCGGGCATTCCCGGGACCTGCCCATAGGCATAATTAAATCCAGTGACATCTACATCATGATATAATGTTCCTGTTGAAATCACAACATCTCCTATATTTGCTTCCTCATGTAACCCCCCCGCTGATCCTGTATTAATTACATAATCAATATTATAATGTTCAAATAGTAATGTTGTCGCAATGGCGACATTGACTTTCCCTATACCACTTTTTAACAATACAACCTCACGATGATTTAATTTTCCTTTTGTAAATTCTACATGAGCAATTGTTCTAACCTCTTCAACTTCCATTGCATCACGTAATAATGCCACTTCTTCTTCCATTGCACCAATAATTGCAATTGTCATGATTTTCAACCACCTTTTAAAATTTAATAAAAAAGAGCTGCTTTGAGGCAGCTCGGGTTTTATCGGACATTTACGATTGCAATCGTTAAGACACCTTTAGGTGTAGAAACAACTGCCGTGTCACCTTGACGTTTTCCCATTAATGCTTGTGCAATAGGTGATTCATTTGAAATTTTTAAATCAAATGGATTGGCCTCTGCACTACCTACGATTTTATATGTTACCTCTTCTTTTGTTGCATCATCGCGGTATGTTACCGTTGACCCAATCGTAATAACGTCGCTTCCTTCATCCGATTCAATAACAACGGCATTCTTTAAAATATATTGTAATTCTTGAATGCGCTCGTAAACCATTGCTTGTTCTTCACGTGCAGCATCATACTCAGCATTTTCCGAAAGGTCCCCTTGAGCACGTGCTTCTTGTAACTTAACTTTAATTTCTTCCATTCGCACCTGCGTTAGGTGATCTAATTCATCTTGAAACTTTTTAATCCCCTCAAGGGTTAAATGTTGTTGTTTTTCTTTCATTAAAAATTCCTCCGAATCAATTGAAACCAGTAAGATTGATTATTTCAACTATATATTATACATGAACTTCATAATTTAGTAAATATTATACCATTAATCAAATTGAGGTGTACAATTGTTAAGTTAATGTCTTATTTATTATTCCATTTTAAGGATAAATCATACTATTTTTTTCAATTTTAAAAAGTAGTTTATAATTTTTTCATTCTTTCTATGCGCTTAAAATACTATTGATTTTTGTAATTAGTAAGTCTAAAGCTACTGCATTAGTTTTACCGTCAGGTACAATAATATCCGCATATTTTTTCGTAGGTTCAACAAATTCTTGGTGCATTGGTTTAACGGATTCTATATATTGAGCAATCACTGAGTCAATGGTACGTCCACGTTCTGTTGTATCTCTTAATAAACGTCGAATAAATCGGATATCATCATCACTTTCTACAAAGATTTTGATATCTAATAATTCACGGATTTTCACATCTTCTAAAACAAATAATCCTTCCACAATAATAATTTTTGTTGGATCAATTTTTTCAGTCACGTCGCTACGTGTATGCTGAGTATAATCATAAACAGGTTTCTCAATTGAATAACCAAGCATTAACTTTTTTAAATGTGTGACAAGTAATTCATTGTCCATTGAAAGAGGATGATCATAGTTTGTCTTAATTCTTTCCTCCATGGTCATATGACTTTGATCATTATAATAATCATCTTGTCGTAACAATGTAATCGTGCGATCTGAAAAAGCGTCATATAAAATACGTGAAACACTTGTTTTACCTGAAGCTGTTCCTCCAGCAACGCCAATAATTAATGGTTTATTCATCTTTCTCTACCTCATTTATAACAATATTTTTAAAAAAAGATTGGACCGATTTTCTAATCAGAGAATCAAATATCCTATCTTTTTTTTAGTATTTTCTATTCAACATCTTTCAATTCCAAATACGTAGTATACACTATCTTTTTTCAAAATTCAACAATATTTTTACCGAATTCTGTCTTTAATCCTCGGAATATCTTGACAAAAAGCCATAGTTTTTAACTATGGCTTTTTTATTATTTAACGTGTTTTCTCATCATATCGTTTTTATAAACTTTAAAAGGCACCTTGAATTTTAGCACTTGTTTTGGATGCCTAGCTACTTCTAACGCCTCACCACGTTCATCAAATAATTCTTCAATCGTCATAACCTGTGTCTTAATTTTAGGACCGAAAAATTCAACGACTTCACCTTTTTTAAAGTGATTTCGCTGTTGAAGTGTAACTTCTTGTGTTTGTTCATTATAATCAAGGACTAATCCAATAAACTCTTGGGTTGGATGTTCATCTCTATTATTAAACATTTGCTCCTCATGAGACGGAATTCCTTCAAAAAAGGCCGGCGCAGTTTCGCGATTTGCACATTTTGAGAGTTCCACTAATAAGTCTTCATCAAACACAAAATGATCCGGATCTTCACAGTATAAATCAATTAATTTACGGTAAGTACTTACTACGGTAGCAACGTAATGGATCGACTTCATACGCCCTTCAATTTTTAAACTATCAATCCCTAGCTCGATCATCTCGGGAACTGAGCGTAATAAATTTAAATCTTTTGGACTCATGGCAAACTTAATCTCGTCCTCATTAAATAAATGTGTCATCTCATTACCTTCATTTTTTACAAGGTCGTATTCCCAACGGCAAGACTGACAACAACCTCCACGATTAGAATCACGGGCAGTCATATGATTAGATAGTGTGCAACGCCCTGAATAAGCTATACACATGGCACCATGAACAAATGCCTCAATTTCAACATCTGTTTGATCCATAATCTCTTTAATTTCTTCCTTTGTCGTTTCACGAGCTAATACAACACGATGAAGTCCTTCCTGTTCCCAGAACTTAACTGCCATAACATTCATTGTTGATTGTTGCGTACTTAAATGAACCTCAACATTTGGTGCCACTCGTTTACATGTTTCAATAATTAATGGGTCCGCTACAATAATACCTGCCACACCAATTTCTCCAAGTGCAGTTAAATACTCTTCTAGCCCCTCCATATTCTCATTATGAGCAATAATATTCGTTGTAATATAAATTTTAGCTCCATATGGCTTGGCAAATTCTACGCCCTCACGAATTTCTTCTAATGAAAAGTTTTGAGCGTTTGAACGTAGTCCGAATTCTCGCCCACCGATAAAAACAGCATCGGCCCCATATACAACTGCAATCTTAAGCTTTTCAAGGGAACCTGCTGGCGCGAGTAACTCCGGTTTCTTTACAATCACACGTTTTCCATCCACGATGGCTGATACCTTCTGTCTTGCCATAATTACGTACTCCTCTCTCTATTTATTTTTATAAATTGACGGTTTATAGAAAAAGCCACGATCAAGTAATCGAGATACCGGTTGAATTTCTTCCATTTTTTTATACAATGCGCGTCCCACTTGGTTATATTTTGCTGGGTCCTCACAAAATAAATCGATTGCAAAACGATAAGCTTGTGTCACCGACAATAAATATTCACGAGATTTTAAAATTCCGTCCACTCTTAAAGCATCTACACCCGCTTCAATAAACTCAGCCAAGTCGTCGATCATACACACGTCACTTCCATTGAAAATATGTGTACCTTGGCCATCCTCAAATAC
Source organism: Turicibacter faecis (assembly GCF_037076425.1). Lineage (NCBI taxonomy): Bacteria > Bacillati > Bacillota > Erysipelotrichia > Erysipelotrichales > Turicibacteraceae > Turicibacter > Turicibacter faecis. Next base: position 1,259,842 of record NZ_AP028127.1, read on the forward strand.
CGGATAATATAGTTGGCGCTCTGGATCAAAAAGTTGCAACCCTTGCTCACGTGACTGAACCTTTTCAACGATTTGCCCTTGGAACTTCAAGTAATTTCCAACTAAATGGCGTCGCGATTGAAACATACAAATAGCACCATGTACTAAAATTTCAATCTCACCTTTCGCATGATCTTTAGTTTCAATAACCGAATGCTTCATAATTTCAGGTGCTAAAATCGTGCGGTTTACTCCACGGTCATACCAGTAATTAACTGTAAAATAGTTTGTTCCAAGCGTTTCACTACTCCAGTGTAGTGTCATGTGAGGCATAATTTCCCTAGCAAGCATATATGCCCCAGGATCCGAAAAGCGTAAAGCATCAATCTCCCATTTTTTAAGCTCCTCAAGATAGATTCTCAATTCCTTCAATAGGGCATTGGTCATGATCGCATTAATAGCTACGTAAACCTTTTTATGATGACGTTTAATTAATTGAACCGCTTCATATAATTCATCTTTATTAAAATAACCTGCTAAACGCAACCCAAACTTTTCATCACCGATAATAAACGCATCCGCACCGGCTTCGATTAAGGGTTCAATCTCATCAAAATGATGAGGCGTCACAACTAACTCTGGTTTTTTCATCTTATCAACTCACTTTATTATACTAACTTTCAACTTCATCTTTGTTTTCCATATCAGATCTTTCATGATGATTATAAGGGCAAAAGAACCTCTACCCCTTCCTTCTTTTAACATCATGAATCACACATCATTAGGAACACAATTTTCTCCCGCATCTTACTTTTCAACATAAATTTGTTCTAAAACAAATGTGAGATGCATATCTATGATTATAAACTACTTACTTTTTTTTTGCACTTATTTTGGCTTATTTTGTTTAGAATACTGACTTATTCACTAAAAAACACCGCAAACTAGCAGTGTTCTTTCAAAATTTCTTTGTTTTTCTTCATGCTAATGGCAACGCCATCTCCAATTGGTAATAATAAGGTATCATACCCTTCATGTTGTGCTAACCACTCATTGTATCTATTAATCTTACGAACCAACTGTTTCAAATTTCGACTTTGCTTTTGTTGATTATCAAAAATGTGACCGTGGAAGATTAAATTATCGCTAATAATCATTCCATCTTCTTTCAATAAAGGTTCATATTTTTCAAAAAACTTTTGATACTGCGCTTTAGCCGCATCAATAAAAATCACATCATATTGTAATATAGGAAGTTGATTATTTTCAATTTCTAGTGCATCTGCCTCGATTAAAACTACCTGGTTTCCAATAGACGCGCGTTCATGATAAGACACTGCTTCTTGATAACGAACAGGATCTCGCTCAATACTAACAATTTTCGTATGTGGTAAATGTCTAGCCATCATAAGTGAGGAGTACCCAATGGCCGTTCCAATTTCTAAAATAGCTGACGGATTTTTAATTCTTAACAATTGAAGCATCAATTCAAGGCCTTGTTCCTGAATGATTGGTACGTGATGATCCTCAGCGTACTTTTTCATTTCAATTGAAAGATCATCATGAATAATGGTCTTAAAACGACTCATAAGTTGTAATAATTGTTCATTCATTACCTTCTTCTCCTTACTGCTGTCGACATACATTTGTCCCTGCCTCATATGAAGGGAGTAGATATGCGCGATAAAAATTCATGTGTTCCTCATAGGTTTCAAAGAAGTGGGTTTTCCCGTCCACACAACCAAACATATCCGCTATAAAGAATAAATAAGAATGACTTACCGGTTGTAAGACAGCCTTAACGGCATCAATCGATGGATTGCTCACCGGTCCAATAGGTGCACCTGGCGTCACATATGTATTATACGGTGATTGCACACGTGTCATTGCCTCTGTCACTCGTACCGCATGTTCATCTAATGCATATAAAACCGTCATATCGCTTTGTAAGTACATTCCCGAATTGATCCGATTAAAAAAGACACCCGCTACCATTGGCATTTCCTCCGTGTTTTGGGTCTCCCCCTCAACAACGGATGCTAAAGACATAACCTCATGTATACTTAAGGGGCTCGTTTCAAATAATTCACGGATAGGATCTAGTTTCTTTTGGGTCACATCAAGCATCTGACGTGTTAGTTCATCCACGGTATATGCTCCTTTTGAAAATGAGTAAGTAATCGGATAAATATACCCCTCAAGTGGATATTTTATTCCGTCTTTTAAAATATCCTCGGTTAAAAACCAATAATCATTAATCAGCTGATTTATATACTCTGAATTTTTCCACTCGGTTAATAAGTCTTCCGCAGTCAAGGAAACCAGTGGTGATACATTCGCTGCGACGTATTCTAAATCATACCCCTCAGGGATTGTCACTTTAACACTATCGGGTTCCACGACGAGCCCTTTTTCAAATTTTTGATACATTTGCTCAAGCGTCATTGATGGTGTTAACTCATACTCTCCCGCTTGGATATGAGACCAATCATGAAGACGTACAAGTAAATCGGCCATTTTCGGATGTTTAATCAGCCCAAACGCTGCTAACTGTCGATTAACTTTCTTCGTTGTTGTTCCAGGCTCAATTGTATAATTAATCACTGTGTTATCTTGGGAATTGAAAGGTTTAACGGTTGCCTGGTATAAGTAACCTCCATATAAAACGGCAACCAATAAAACGATACATACACCCCAAGTAAAAACACGTACAGCTTTTCCCATTCGTTTTCACCTCTAAAATAAGCAGTGTAAGAGTGGAGGCATCCTCCATTCCTACACTGCTTTTTATCAATTATTCTGCACTTTCAGCCTCTTCGTCAGCTAAAAATGTATTAATTACTTCTTCAATCATATCCCATTCTGCATCTGTTTCTACAGGTAATAATTCTCCACCTTCGTTATTATTACTTGGAATATAAGCTGAAACATGTAAATCAACATTTCCATCAGCATCCTCGTGCTCTGCCCCTACTGGGTAGTAAACGACATATGATTTATTATAGTCATCTGAATCAAATGTAAATAAAATTTCACATAATAATTCATTTCCGTTTTCGTCAATAACTGTTAATTGATTTTCATCTAACATTGTTAACACCTCTTATTTTATTATTACACGAATGAACGTGCCTGGCTTGAATCCAGATAGCTTTGTAAAATGATGGTTGCAGCCATTTTATCAACAACTTTTTTACGTTTCCCACGACTTACATCCGCTTGGATTAATACGCGTTCAACTTGCATCGTCGTTAGCCGTTCATCCCATAAAATTACTGGAACGCTTGTTGCCTCCTCAAGTTTTTTAGCAAACTCTTGTGTCGCCTGACCGCGCTCTCCGATTGAACCATTCATGTTTTTAGGCAGTCCTAAAACGATTTTTGAAACATGTTGTGTTTTTACTAATTGTTGAACGTGTAAAATTGCTTTTTTATAATGATTCTCTTCAAAACGGAACGTTTCGACCCCGTGGGCCATCATACCTAATGCATCACTAATCGCGATACCTAACGTACGTGTTCCTAAATCTAATCCAAGTGTTTTCATTTTCTTGTTTCAACAAACTTTTCTAATAAAACTTCTAAGATTTCATCACGTTCAATTTGTTGGATTTTATTACGTGCTCCCTGATAACTTGAAATATATGCAGGGTCTCCTGAAATCAAGTATCCAACCACTTGATTAATGGGGTTATATCCTTTTGTTTTTAATGCCTCAAAGACATCGACTAAAATTAACTCAACTGTTTCATTTTGATTTAATTTATCCTCAAGTGCCTCATTTAGCATCATCGTATGATTTGAGATCATCATATTCACCACCCATAAATAGTCCTTAATCCTATTTTACAATATTGCATTGAGGATGAAAAGAACTATAAGTTATTTTTTAACCATTCGTCAACGCTTAATAAGGCATCTGCAATTTTAGTGATATCTTTAGCTCCAGCTTGTGCCATATCTGGACGGCCACCACCACCACCGCCGCAAACGCTTGCTACTTCCTTAACAATTTTACCAGCATGAACACCTTGTTTAACATAGTCTGCCGTTACCCCACAAGAAATAGCTACTTTTCCTTCTGAGGCACTTGCTAAAACGATAACGGCTGAATCTAATTGTTGTTTAAACTCATCCACCATTTGACGAAGATGATTCATATCTACGTCCATTAATTGCGCTGTTAAAACCGTTAATCCATTAACCTCATGTGTATTATGAACAATTTCTTTCATTTTTAAATGCGATAATTTAGATTTTAATGATTCATTCTCACGATGAAGCTCTTTTACTTCGTCTAAAACTCCCGCAACTCGTTCTTCAAGTAGCGCCGGTTTCGTTTTAAGCGTTTCTGATACGTTTGTAAATCGTGTAATAAAGTGATTCATATATTCATATGCCGCCTGAGAGGTTACCGCTTCAATTCGACGCGTTCCGGCACCAATTCCAGATTCAGAAATAATTTTAAACAACCCAATTTCTGAAGTATTTGTGACGTGACATCCACCGCACAATTCGATGCTATACTCCCCAGCTTTAACGACACGTACAACATCTCCATATTTTTCACTAAATAAGGCCATTGCACCCATCGCCTTTGCCTCATCAATCGATTTTTCAAACACTTGAACTGGAAGTGAAGCCCAAATTTTTTCATTTACAATGGATTCGATACGTTGTAACTCTTCAGCCGTTAGACCTTGCATATTTGTGAAATCAAAACGTAAACGTCCAGCTGATACTAATGACCCCGCTTGATTCACATGATCACCAATTACATCTTTTAGTGCTTGATGTAATAAATGTGTCGCTGTATGGTTTTTCGTTAAAGCTAAGCGGTCATTCACCGTAATTGAGGACTTAACACGGTCATTTAAAGACAGGATTCCCTCAACGTTTATTGTGTGTAAGTGTTGACCATTCGGCGCCTTAATAACATCTTGCACTTCTACCGTTGCCTGTTGAGATACCATCGTTCCTCTATCAGCTACCTGCCCTCCACTTTCTGCGTAAAATGGCGTGCAATCTAAAATCACTTGACCTTGTCCCGATAATGACTCTACAACTTCACCATCTTTTAATAATAAAATCACTTGACCTTCTGATGTATATTGATCATATCCAACAAACGTCGATGATGTTTTAAAATTCATAAGCGCCTCATTTTGAGATTGCATACTTGCTACCTCTTCGCGAGCGTTACGTGCACGGTCTCGTTGAGCCTGCATCTCTTGATCAAACCCATCTTTATCAACACTAAAACCTGACTCTTCCGCATACTCTAATGTTAATTCATACGGGAATCCATACGTATCGTAAAGCATAAAGGCATCTTTCCCTGAGATAATTTTTGTCTTACTTTTCGCCATTAAATCATTTAAGATTTTTTCTCCATCAGCAAGTGTTTGACGGAAACGATCCTCTTCAGACTTAATCACCTTTTGAACGAGTTCAATTTTATCTAACACGTATGGATAATAATCTTTCATGATATCCGCTACAACAGGGACTAACTCATACATAAACGCACGATCAATTCCTAAATTTTTACCATAACGAACAGCGCGGCGAAGTAAACGACGTAAGACGTAACCTCTTCCTTCGTTTGAGAGTAACGCCCCATCAGCCACCGCAAATGTTACGGTTCTTACATGATCGGCAATAACTTTAAAAGCAACAGCCGTTTCATTCGTGTATTTCACACCTGAAATTTGTTCTGTTTTTTTGATAATTGGCATAAATAAATCGGTATCGAAATTAGTTTCTACCCCTTGTAAGACGCAAGCCATACGTTCAAGCCCCATCCCGGTATCTATATTTTGATTCGGAAGCAACGGATACTCACTACGATCTAATCCTTCTTTAGAATTAAATTGTGAAAAAACAATATTCCAAATTTCAATGTAACGATCATTTTCAATATCTTCCTCCAATAAACGGAGTCCAATATTTTCTGGATCATATTTTGGACCACGATCAAAGAAAATCTCTGTATTAGGACCACATGGACCTTCTCCAATTTCCCAGAAATTATACTCTAATTTCACGATATGTTCTGGTTTAACTCCAAGTTTAATCCATAAATCATACGTTTCTTTGTCACTTGGATACACCGTTACATAAAGTAAATCCTTATCAAAACCAAACCATTCTGGAGAAGTTAATAATTCCCATCCCCAAGTAACAGCCTCCTCACGGAAATAATCACCGATTGAAAAATTTCCCAACATTTCAAAGAATGTATGATGGCGCGCCGTTTTCCCTACATTTTCAATATCATTTGTACGAATTGATTTCTGTGCATTTGTAATTCGTGGGTTGTTTGGAATTTCACGCCCATCGAAGTACTTCTTTAACGCTGCGACCCCACTATTAATCCATAATAAAGTTGGATCATTTGCCGGAACTAATGATGCCCCTGGCTCGATCATATGCCCTTTAGATTTAAAGAAATTTAAATACATTGAGCGAATTTCTGAACCTGTCATATATTTCATCGTTTATCACCTCTTAAAATGAGTATAAAAAAAGCCCTTATAAATTAAGGACGATGTGAACGCGGTACCACCTTATTTTTGTTTTTATGAAAAAAACAACACTTAAAGGCGATAACGGTGCTAACCGATAGGTTTTACCTACACTCAAGAAGTAGCTTTCGAGTATTTTTCATTAGGGTTTATCTCAGCCTAGAAACCCCTCTCTGTGGAATTACAAATCTCTACTTTCTTCTATCAACATTTTGTTATTCGACTCTATTTTATCGATTTTACGTCAGAGTTTCAAGCTTTTTTTTATATTTCGTATAACTATCGATCAAAAAGTTTTTCATTTAATCTAAAAAGAGCCTCCCCTAAGGGAGGTTCTTTTAAAATGGCATCATATCATGAAAGTAATCTTGCCAACATCCAATATTTTTTCGATACTTTTTCATTTGACGTTGAAATTGTTTTTTATAATGACATGGGTCTTCTTGATAAGCTACTGTCACAATAAACACTAAAATAAATAATACTAGTAGAACTGCTTTTTTCACACCATTCACCTCACTTCAACATGATAGTTTTAGTTTGGTTCATTTTATTTTTTTTATGTTAATATTCAAAAAAAATTTATCCTACTCGTCCATAAAATCATAGGGCGTGACTCCTTCAAGTTCCACCTCATCCAAATATTCAAATGGAATTCCATGTTCCTTAAAGTACTCCTCAAATGGATTTGTAATCGTTGTGTGTTCCTTTTGCATTTCAAAGCGTAATTTTAACGTTGTTTGCCGTTCATCTCCCTCATTTTTTACCCCTTTATCCAATGCCAAATACTCCCCAATAATAATGAGAGATTTTTTTGCCCGAGTGATAGCAGTATAAATTAATTTTTTTTGAAGCATCACGTGATAGGCATGAGTCATTGGAAGGATGACAATCGGATACTCTGAACCTTGAGATTTGTGAACAGAAACACAATAAGCATGGGTTAAATTTTGCAAATCACCTTTTTTATAACTTACCTCTTTTGAATCAAAACACGCGATAAGCCGGTCTTCCTTCTCTTCATTTTCATTCTTATAAGAAATCCCGATAACTTCACCAACGTCGCCATTCATAACCCCCGTTTCAGGTTGATTAGATAGTTGTAATACTTTGTCACCAATCCGAAAAATTCGTTGACCGAATACCATCTCCCTTTTATTTGAATCATCAGGGGGATTAAAGATTGCCTGCAACATTTCATTAATCGCGTCAATTCCACATTCTCCACGATACATCGGAACTAACACCTGAACGTCGTTTGCCGTATACCCTTTTGAAAGTGCATTTTCAACAATCTTCTTCAAGTAAAGCGGTATTTGTTGATGTGGTGATTCAACATATAAACGATCTGTTTTTTTTTCTCTTAAGTCGTTTGGTAGCCGATTATTCTTTACGGCATGAGCTAACGCAATAATCGATGAATCTTGCGCCTGTCGGTGTACTGTTGTCAAACGCGTTAATGGAATGGCCCCACTTTCAATTAAATCCTTTAAAACTTGCCCTGGACCTACCGATGGCAATTGATTATCGTCTCCTACTAAAATGACTTGAGCACCCGTTTCAATACATTGAAACAGCTGAAAGGCAAGCAGTGTATCTAACATTGAACTCTCATCAATAATAATTAAATCATAATCTAATTGAGAAAACTCATCATGTTGAAAAACACCGTCAACACCATATCCAAGTAACCGATGAATAGTTGAGGCCTTTAATGTCGTCGTTTCCGTCATCCGCTTAGCAGCGCGCCCCGTCGGGGCAGCTAACGCAATTGGAAATTTCTTTTCAGAGGTTGCGTATTGGCTAGGGTCAAGTGTGATTTTATGTAGTAAGGAATAAGCCTTTAAAATTCCTTGTACCACTGTAGTTTTTCCAGTTCCAGGTCCCCCCGTAATAATACTAACCGGATATTTTAGAGCCATTTGAATAGCCTCTTCTTGTTCCTTCGAATACGTGATTGACATCTCCTTGACCAACCGTTTCATTACTTCCTCTAGTTCCTTATCATTAATCGAATCTTTTGTCTGTAACCTTAAAATCGATTCAACGATTCCCTTTTCACTATTTACGAGTAACGGAATAAATAAGAATTCGCCTTCAATATAAATTTTTTTCTTCTGGATAAGTGATTGAATTTGTTGATCAATCTGAGAAAAATCAAGAAGTTGAGCAGACTTTTGATTTAAATACTGAAGAGCACTTTGTACGAGTTGCTTATGATAGACATACGTATGCCCTCTTTGAATAGCGATTTGATCTAGTACATATAGAAGTGCGGCACGAATTCGACGTGGATCATCCAATGAAATACCTAATCTTTTTGCCAGTTCGTCTGCCCGTAAAAATCCGACTCCTTCAATATCCTCAATAAGCCGATAGGGGTTCTCTTTAATTATTTCTAACGCCTGGTATTGATAGCGTTTAAAAATTTTCATGACAAGTTTCGGACTTAAATCGTATCCATAAAGAGGAGCTAAAATTTGCTCAGTCCCCTGCTGATCAACCAACGTCGCATATAGCTTATCCGCCAATTTTTTTGATAGCTTAGGTACTTTCTCTAACGCTTCGCGATTGTTTAAAATCACATTAATCGCGTCGTCCCCAAGTGTTTCAACAATTTTTTCAGCCGTCTTTTGTCCGATCCCCTCAAAAATATCACTACTTAAGTAATGCACCAGAGAAGATTTCCCCCTAACCGCGATACTTTCGTAGGCATTCACCTGAAACTGCCACCCATACTTCGGATGTTTGATTAGATTCCCCTTAAATCGATACGTTTTGTTTTCTGTTAACTTAGGAAAATAACCCGATACCGTCACCTTGTAATAAGTTTTATTTTCCGTTAATCCAATCGCTTCACATACTTTTTCATCTACAACTTTGTACGCTAATTGAATTTGCTCCTCGGGACATTGGTGTTCGGTAACTATAATTGTCCCAATTGAGAAACCATTTTCTTCGTTAAAAAAGATTGAATCTAAAAATATACCTTGAATTGAGTTGACTTCTTCCATCAACGTCACCCTCTCTTAATACATTCGACGCTCACCGTCTTTAAAGGCTGCCTCGATACGTCCACCACCTAGGCATACATCCCCTAAATAAAAGACCGCTGCCTGTCCAGGGGTTACTGCACGAACCGGATCTAAAAGTCGAACCCTTAATAGTCCCCCTTCCATCCATTCAAGTTCAACTGGAACATCAGGTTGACGATAGCGGAATTTAGCCGTACATTTGAAAACACCTCTAAACTTCTCTGTTGGAATCCAGTTGACATTTGATACGTGTGCTTCATCCGCATAAACATATTCATTCTCAAAACCTTGACCCACGTATAAAATATTTTTTTCTAAATCTTTTCCAATAACAAACCAAGCATCACCTTTACCACCAATACCTAGCCCTTTTCTTTGCCCAATTGTATAATACATCAGTCCGATATGTTCACCTAAAACTTCCCCGTCTAATGTTTGCATTGTCCCAGGTTGTGCGGGTAAATAGTTTTGTAAAAATTGAGTGAAATTACGTTCACCAATAAAACAAACTCCTGTTGAATCCTTCTTTTTAGCCGTTGCTAAATCCAACTTTTCGGCAATTTCACGAACCTCAGACTTTTGTAATTCCCCGACTGGAAATAACGTTTTACTAAGCTGTGCTTGTGTTAATTGGCTTAAGAAGTACGTCTGGTCTTTGTTGTTATCAACCCCACGTAACATTCTCACCTCTTCGCCATGTTCAACACGCGCATAATGTCCCATAGCAATATAATCGCAGCCAAGCCCCATCGCATAGTCTAGAAAGGCTTTAAACTTCACTTCTTTATTACACATAATATCTGGATTCGGGGTGCGGCCCGCCTTATACTCGTCTAAGAAATACATAAAGACGCGATCCCAATACTCTTGAACAAAATCCACACGATGAAGTTTAATTCCTAACTGATCGGCGACTGCCTTAGCGTCCATATAATCTACTTCCTGTGGACAGACCGCATCATTAACGGTAGGATTTCCTAATACATCCGAATTTGCGGCACTATCCCAATTTCTCATAAAAACACCTTCGACATCATAACCTTGCTCTTTTAATAAGTACGCAGCAACTGACGAGTCAACACCACCTGACATTCCGACGATAACTTTTTTTCCTTTATTTAAACTCATTTTTGAAACCTCCAATTTTCTCATACTTTACTACGGTTTAATTCATCAAACTATAGGGAATCCCATCTTTATTATAAAGGCTCCTCCACCTAGTACGATACAGCCTCACATAAAAACATTAAAACATTTATAGCGCCACTCATAAAAAAACTCATAATTTTTGATACGAGAAGGGATTAAACCGGATGATACAAAAATATTCATTATTTTACACGCATTATTTGAGATCATCTTTTGACACATAACCTTTAATTTAATAGGGATCGTTTACTCTATTATCGAACATTCGACCCCTATTCTATTCTTTATTATAAGCAAAATCTTAAAGATAAGCAATATTTGATAAGTTTCGCCTTCTTCAGTGCTATAAATAAAAAAGGTAAATAAACTAAACTGGTTAGTTTACTTACCTACCATCCACCCACGATAATAAGCGAGGGGCTATCTTAATTATTAAATTAACGTTTCCCTTTATCGTATGGTTCTCCAGCTGCTTTTGGTCCAACTATATTACGACTAAAGACCATTAGAGCAACTAATGTCATCACGTAAGGTAACGCGTTATAAAATTCCATCGGAATTTCAAATGACTTTAATGTATCATTAATAATCGCTAACTGACCTAATGTTTTCATAAATCCAAAGAAAAAAGACGCAAATAAAACTCCCCATGGATTCCATTTACCAAAGATAAGAGCTGCAAGAGCCAAGAATCCAAGCCCAGCTACTGAACCATTGTATTCATTCGATGTCGTTACAATAATAATCGCACCTCCAAGTCCTGCTAAGAAACCAGAGGCTAACACACCGATATAACGCATTTTATAGACGTTAATCCCCATCGAATCTGCCGCTTGTGGATGCTCCCCACATGCACGTAATCGTAAGCCGAATGAAGTTTTAAATATAATATACCACGCTAGCACCACTAATCCTAAAACAATAAAGGTTGTCGCATACATTTTACTAAAGAATAGAGGACCAATAACCGGAATTTTAGATAAAATAGGAACATCTAAACGTGAAACACCTTTAACAATACTTATATTCTGACTTCCTGTCAGTGTTCGCGCTAGGAAAATAGTTAACGCGGGAGCCAATAAGTTAATAGCTGTTCCGGAAATAACTTGATCGGCTTTTAAATTAATACTTGCATAAGCATGGAGCAATGAAAAGGCACAACCAGCCAATCCACCGAGTAAAATACCAATCCAAATCGTTGCATCGCTTCCTGCATAATATTGATTAATAAATAATGCTGTCGTAAACCCACCAACAATCATTAATCCTTCAAGGCCGATATTGACAACCCCACTACGCTCACTAAATAGACCACCTAAAGCTGTCACTAACATTGGCGCTGTAAAGGCAAAGGCATACGGCATCATTGAAACAATAAAATCCCACATTATTTAGCACCTCCGTCTTTTTTCTTAGAAGCTATTTTTTTAAAGAAGCTTTGGAGTAATAATGAAATGGCTGAGAAGTATATAATCGTTGAAATAATAATATCAATCAATTCACTCGGAATCTCAGTCATGGCTTGCATAAATGCTCCCCCAACTTTCATAAATCCAAATAAAGCTGCTGATAAAAAGACCCCAATTGGTGTATTTAATCCAAGTAAGGCTACCGCAATTCCATCATACCCTTGCGTTGGTAACACCCCAACTTTGATATGATCCGTATACCCGACATAAAACGTCGCTCCAGCAAGTCCAGCTAAAATCCCTGCAATGATCATTGAAAGAATTACGTTTCGTGTAGCCTTCATCCCTGCATATTCTGCTGCATGATGATTATATCCAACGGCCTTTAATTCATAACCAAAAGTTGTTTTTTCAAGGATAAACCAAATGATAAAGCAAGCAATAATCGCAAAGATTAATCCTAAATTTACAGCAGAACCACTAAAGAATTCAGTCATAGCAGCCATTTTTAAAGATGCTGTTTCTGCAATTGTTGCCGATTCTGTAGAATACTTTCCAGGAATTAATGTTTTCACCGCATATTGCACGCTCCATAGCGCAATATAGTTCATCATAATTGAAGTTACTACTTCATGAATCTTAAATTTTGCTTTTAAAATTCCGGGAACAATTGCCCAAATACCACCGGCAATCATAGCCCCTAAAATTACAACAATCAAATGAATCATTCGTGGTAAATCAAGCGTTACCCCTAAGTAAACAGCCATAAATCCACCAACTAACATCTGACCCGGAACTCCGATGTTAAACAGTCCCGTTCTAAATGCAAAGGCCACCGATAATCCTGTCAAAACTAATGGGGTCATCTGTAACAATCCATTTCCGAACTGTTTTAAATTACCTGATAAAATTCCTTTAAACCCACCTTGAAATAAATAAGTAAATCCTTCAAATGGATTATACCCAATCAAGAATAAAACGATAAACCCAACTAAAAATCCAAGAATAACTGAAGCAAACGGTGCTAATTTCTTCTGAACAGCATCATCCGACAAATTAAACTTCATGTTCTTCATTACTGTTCACCTCTTTCACGTCCGGCACCCGCCATTAATAATCCAATTTCTTGTTCATTCGTTTTTGCCGCATCTAAAATTCCTACAATCTCACCTTCATAAATAACGGCAATTCGATCAGAAACATTTAAAATTTCGTCTAACTCCAGGGAAATTAACAGGACGCCACGTCCCTTATCACGCTCTTCAATTAATTCACGATGAACATACTCAATCGCACCGACATCAAGTCCACGTGTTGGTTGTGCCGCAATCAATAATTTTGGTGAACGAACAACTTCACGTCCAATAATTGCCTTTTGTTGATTTCCACCCGACATACTGCGCGTAATTGTCTGGCTTCCCTGTCCACTGCGGACATCAAAACGTTGAATCAGCATTTCCGATTGCTCTCTAATTGCTTGACGATTTAAAATCCCACCTTTACTAAAAGGTTGTTGATAATACGTTTGCAAAATAAAGTTATCTTCTAGTGAATACTCTAAAACAAGCCCATGCTTATGGCGATCCTCAGGAATATGTCCAATACCAGCTTCTGTTCTTTTACGTACAGATAATCGACTGATATCCTCTCCACCTAACTTCACCGTCCCTCGATCAGCTGGGCGTAATCCCGTAATCGCTTCGATGAGTTCTGTTTGACCATTTCCCTCAATTCCCGCAACTCCTAAAATCTCACCTTCGTATACTGTTAAAGATAGCTGTTTTAAAGCATCTACACCACGGGCATTTTTCACACATAAATCATTAACTTCAAGAACTGGTGCACCCATTTTAGCTTCTTTCTTATCTAGTTTAAATGTCACTTTTCGTCCAACCATTAAATCAGCTAAATCTTGTTCTGTGACCTCATCAACGACAACCGTCCCAATTCCCTTTCCTTTACGAATAATCGTACAATGTTTGGCAATCGTCTTAATTTCTTTCAACTTATGTGTAATGACAATAATCGACTTTCCTTCTGCCGTTAATTGTTTCATAATTTTCATTAAATGATCAATTTCTTGTGGAGTTAAGACAGCTGTCGGTTCATCAAAAATTAAAATATCTGCATTACGATAAAGCATTTTTAAAATTTCGACGCGTTGTTGCATCCCAACAGATATATCCTCAATTTTCGCATAAGGATCCACGTGTAAATTATAGCGTTTTGATAACTCAGCCACACGTTTCGCCGCCTTTTTAATATCAACACATCCGCCAAATAACGTTGGTTCACTTCCTAGAATAATATTTTCTGTCACCGTAAAGTTATGAACGAGTTTAAAATGTTGATGAACCATTCCGATTCCAAGCTCTGTTGCAACATTCGGATTTGTAATTTTTACTTCCTTTCCTCGCACCTTAATACATCCGCCATCTGGCTTATACATTCCAAATAAAACACTCATTAAGGTTGATTTACCCGCTCCATTTTCCCCTAAAAGGGCATGGATTTCTCCTGGCTCTACTTGCAACGTAATATTATCATTTGCCTTAATTCCCGGAAACTCTTTTGTAATATTGAGCATTTCAATTACATATTCCATCGCTTTACCCCTTTCTTTGTACTTTGTCCTGTCCTCGGTCGTACCCTTTATGTTCTAATCCAAGTCTTCTGATCCTACCTGGCAATTTTACCATAAAAGAAGATTGTCGCGATCTCCCTCAATAAAGATCCCTATTCAACCATCAAGCAAAACTGAGTCTATGAAACATTTAGGCTATAGGTGCCATCATCTAAAATCACCTATTCCTATTTATTATAGAATAATTTAAATAGACTAATCAATAAAAAAATAGCGAATCTTGTAAGTTTTTATCACCTTATTCCTCCTATTTACAATTAACTCTAATCTTAGTTACTTTTCCTTCTATTTTTTACCTTAGTGCATCGATCTCCTTCTTAAATGACCGATTTACTCCGTGGGAAATATTTCCTAATCACTAATCACATTCTCCAGATCGTCGTTTCTAACATAGTTGAACCAACTCAAATATCCCCTTGAGGAAGTTTCATTGCCCTTTACACCTAATACCTCCAAATCCCCCCTTAATTCTTTATCTATTTTCATTTCAATACTCATTTAATTCAGAAATAGTCACCTTACATTTTCCCTTCTAGGTATCCCGAATTATAAATAAAACAATCCTAAGCTGCGAAAAAGAGCGTTTTTTCATAAATTTATAAACGTTCCCTCCGCCTCGAACATTGTAAGTAGGGGACCTGGGTAGTTTACACCTTTCACTTGTTCAACAAACTTAAACCTCTAATAAAAAAGGAGCCCTAGTAATTTTTTCAAATTACTAGGGCTCTCCCAAAATTTTAACGTATTAATTTTAATTTTTATTTCCCTGATAAATTAAGTGATTCAAAGTTATATCCGTATTCAGCTAACTTATTCTCTACCTCGCTTAATTCATTTGGAAGAACTAAATCTCCAGACTTTAATGAAGCTAAAACTTCATTTAATTTTTCTTTTGAAGATTCTGATAAATTTGGATTTTCTTCTGGTAATCCAATTCCATCATTTTGAGCATTCATTGTAATGACTTTTCCACCTTCAAATGTCCCTTTAACTACTTCATCAATTTTTGTGTATGCAGCATTATCAATGCGTTTAATAGCTGACGTTAAAATAACTGAACTTCCATCTGATAAAAGACCATCTTCATATTGATCAACATCTACACCAATAACATGAACATCTTTCCCAGCTTCTGCACGCTCTTTACCTTCAGCAATAACTCCGTTTCCGACTCCACCAGCCGCTACGAAAATAATATCGATTCCTTTATCGTACATTCCACCTGCTTGAGCTTTTCCACCCGCTACGTCATCGAATGTCCCGTTATATAAATAATCTGCAATTTCAACATTTGTTCCTAAGTTTGCATTTGCGTAGGCAACCCCCATCGCAAATCCATATCCAAAGTTTTGCACACTTGGAATAACCATTCCACCGATAAATCCAACTTTATTTGTTTTTGTTTCTAATGCAGCTGCAACACCTGCTAAAAATCCGCCTTCTTGTTCTGCGAAGTAAATAGCTGCCGTATTTTCAGCAACTCCACCTGTTGGTTGTCCGTCAATGATTAAAAACTTTTTATCTGGGTTTTCAGCTTGTAATTGAGCAATTGCTTCCTCAAATTTAAATCCTGGTGCAATAATCATTTCATGACCAGATGCCAATAAATTATTTGCTGCCTCTAAGTAATCTTGAGTTGCTTCCCCAGAAGGTTTAATATATTTTGATACAATCGTTTTATTTTCCTCTTGGTAACGCTCAATTCCTTCCCACGTTCCTTGGTTAAACGATTTATCATCAATTGTTCCAGAATCTGTCATCATTCCCACTTTAAGTTTTGCGTCTGCTGACTCTCCTTGTGATGATTGATCAGCTGCCCCTTTACCGCAAGCAACTAAACCTAATGTTGCTGCAAGAGCAACTGTTAGCATAGAAAATTTCTTTTTCATTTTTGTATGGCCTCCTCATAAAAAATACACTATTAGTGTAACAAATTCTACTTTCATTGTAAATATATAACTGTATTTTTTTATAGAAAAAGACAATTTTCTCTATTTCTATTTACTTTCCCCAATATATAGCCAAAAAAAGCGATACCCAACATTTTAGGTATCACTTTTTAAAGGTTTTAATTATTTATAATTAATTGTACTTGCATCATATCCAACTTCAGATAAATAAGATTCTAAAGCATCTGCAGTCGCTGGAACAATAATTTCTTCCGTTTTAATTTGCGCTAAAACTTGGTCTACTTTTTCTTGTGTTTCTGTACTTAAATTAGGATTTTTTTCTGGTAATCCAATTCCATCTGTTTTAGCATCCATTGTGATGATTTGTCCACCAGGGAATTTTCCTTCACCATATGCTTTTAAAGCATCATATACGGCAGTTCCGACCTGTTTAATTGCTGAAGTTAATACAACAGAGTGTCCGTCACTCATTAATCCTTCGTCATATTGATCAACGTCTACACCAATAACATAAACATTTTCACCATTTTCTGTACGAGCCTTCGCCTCATTAATAACACCATTTCCAACTGCCGCTGCTGCTGAGAAGATGATATCAATTCCTTTATCATACATTCCACCGGCCATCATTTGTCCACCTTGAACGTCGTGGAAAGTTCCTTGATATTGATAGTCAGCTACTTCAACATTTGTTCCAAATGTTGCATTTGCATAAGCAACACCCGCTACATATCCCCAACCAAAACGTTCAACAGCTGGAATTTGCATCCCACCGATAAACCCTACTTTACCTGTTTGTGATTGTAACGCTGCCGCTACTCCTGATAAAAATCCTGCTTCTTGCTCTGCGAAGAAAATAGATAATGTGTTTTCTCCAAGAGGTTTAGGTTCCCCTTCTAAAATAACAAAAGAAACATCTGGATTAGCGGTTTGAAGCTCTGTAATTGCCTCCTCGAATTTAAATCCAGGTGCAACGATGACATTATTTCCAGCCATCATTAAATTATCTGCTGCACTTAAATAATCCGCTGTCGTTTCACCACTAGGTTGAACATGTTGTCCCTTAACCCCTTTATGGTCCTTCATATATGCCTTAATTCCTTCCCAAGTTCCTTGGTTAAATGACTTATCGTCAATCGTTCCTGAGTCAATCATCATCCCAACTTTAAACTTCTCTTGAGTTGTTTCCGTCGTTGAACCTGATTCCCCCTTATCTTTTTGGCAAGCTGTTAACATCGCTACAGCAACCATTATTATCACGAACATTGATGTAAATTTTCTCATAATGATCCTCCTAGTTCTAAAATTCCTTGAATAAGTCTATCAAAAAGAGGAGATTTTGTAAATATTTATCGAATATTTACTTTTTTATTTTTCATTACTCTTATTGATTATTTATATTATTAGAAATTTTATTATTTTTTATAAGAAAATCAAATCAATTTTAAAAGAATTATTTCCTCGTTTGGACTTTAACAAATCCCTCTTCTTTGAATAATACACTATAGATTTGTAATCATCTCGTGATATTGAGTTTCGGTCATTAAAACCTCCCGTGGCTTGCTTCCCTCACTCGGACCAATTAAACCACTCATCTCTAGATCTTCCACAATTCGTGCTGCCCGGTTATAACCAATCCTAAATCGCCGTTGAAGAAGTGAAGCAGATACCTTCTTCGTTTCAATAATATACGCTAAAACCTCTCGCATCAACGGATCCTCTAAATTTTGAGCCTCATTTTGAATCTGTTCAATATTCTCTAAGAAATCTTGTTTTACCTCGTCTACAGCAACCTGTGACTTAATAAAATCAACAATGCGAATAACCTCTTCATCCGAAATAAATGCTCCTTGAACACGAGTCGGATTAGAGGCTCCCATCGGTAGAAATAACATATCCCCTTTCCCAAGTAATTTTTCAGCACCTGGCATATCGATAATGGTACGTGAATCAACTGCCGAGGACACTCCAAAAGCAATTCGAGAAGGAATATTAGCCTTGATAACCCCAGTAATAACATCAACCGATGGACGTTGTGTTGCAATGATTAAATGAATCCCAGCTGCACGCGCCATCTGTGTTAAACGCATGATGCATTCTTCAACCTCTTTTGACGCCACCATCATCAAATCAGCTAACTCATCAATAATAACAACAATAAATGGTAAAGGCACTTTAGTCCCACCTTCTCCCTCATTGTAACTTCTTACATATTCATTATAACTTTCGATATTACGTGTTCCGCTCTCGCTAAATAGCTCGTAACGATACTCCATCTCTGAAACAACCTTCTTAAGTGCAAGTGAGGCTAAGCGTGGGTCCGTAACAACAGGGGCTAATAAATGGGGAATCCCATTATAGCCATTTAACTCAACTTTCTTAGGATCAATCATTAACATCTTTGCCTCGTTAGGTGTAGAGCGCATCAGGATACTACAAATAATAGTATTGATGCAGACTGATTTTCCAGATCCCGTTGCTCCCGCAACCAGTAAGTGAGGCATTTTATTTAATGGAGAATAAACAGTCTTTCCAGAAATATCTCTCCCAAGGACCATCAATAATTTTTCCTTTTGCTGTTTATGCGGAACCTCTTTAACAATTTCTTTGAATGTTACCAACGTTTGTTTAGGATTAGGAACTTCAATTCCAATCGCTGATTTTCCCGGTATCGGCGCTTCAATTCGAATACCTTTTGCGGCTAATGCAAGTGCAATATCATCCGTCAAATTTAAAATTTTACTAACTTTAACGCCAACATTAGGTAGAATTTCAAATCGTGTAACCGAAGGACCAATATGAACTTCCTGCACCTTAGCCTTTACGTCAAAATTTTTAAAAGTATCCTCTAGTTTTCTCGCCTGTGATTTAGCACTCACCAACAATCTTTGTGAATGATTAGTCTGTTGGTAATCAACAAGTAGATCCAAAGGAGGAAGAACATAATTCTCATCTTTTAACACTTGTATTTCCGTCTCAAGAATAGGTTCTTGTTCAACTAAAGGTTGGTGTTTATCAAACTCTTTAATTTTAAACTCTTCTTCCTCAATATGTTCCTCTTCGTCTGTTTCCTCAACTTCTAACAGTTCCTCCTCATCCACACTTTCATTAAGTAGTGTCACTACAGGTTCGTGAGTCGTTGCATCTGTTTTCCTCACACGCTCTCTACTTGTTGTTGGCACACGCTTTTTATGTCGAACACTTTGACGTTGCTTCATCTGATAATCGCGGGCCTTTTCATAAAAATCTTTCACTGTTAAATCAAAAATCAGTAATGTTCCATAGCAAAGAACAAATAACGATACAATATACAGACCATTTGTTGTGACTAAAGGAACAAGTAATCCGTAAATAATCGCACCCGCCAATCCTCCTCCTGCCGTAAAAGAATTATTTAAAATATCATTTGAAAAATAGTATTTTAACATCCCTTCAAGAATGGGAATATTATGCGCCTTAAATTCACGGTATACCGGCAGATGACTAAAAACGATTAACGAAACGAAAACTAATCCCCATCCTATTTGCTTCGAGTTAAACGGACCAGGGCTTTGTCGTTTTACAATAAAACGCCACCCATAAATTATCATCGCAATTGTAAGTACCCAAAAAAACTCTCCAACTAAAAATAATCCTAATTTTTTCAAAAAAGTCCCAATAATACCTAGTTGGCCAATCATTAAAATGGATAGTAAGACGAGTAATATACCAACTAATTCATACCCTATTCCTGTTAATTTAACTTTCTTTTTACGTTCTTTCCTTGCCATACTCTTACCTCAATCATTTCATCTTTAAAAACTGCTTCTATTATCTCATAAAATTTAACTTTTTTCATGCTCATTCCATAACTATAACAAAAAAACTACCTTTCTTATCGAAAGGTAGTTTTCTCTATAGATTAAACTCTTCCACAATTGGAATAATAATCGGTTTACGTTTCGTTTTATTGAAAAGTAACTTTCCTACTTTATCTCGTAGCTCCTGTCTTAACCCCTGCCAATTTACATACTGTTCTGTCACAAACTGCCCAATAATCTGACGAACTAATTCGTCGAGTAATTTATAAAGTTCCTCGTTCCCTTTTTCATAAACAAATCCTTTGCTCACAATCTGAGGTCCCGCTACAATAGCCTTCGTATTTTTATTTAAATTCGCAATAACAACGATAATTCCATCATTCGCCATCAATTGACGATCGCGTAAGACAACACTTCCAATGTCACCAACACCCAAGCCGTCTACCAACACCTGATCGATTTGAATATGCTCGGTATGATTGACCAATTCACGTTGTTGAAATTCAACAACATCACCATTATCTAATAAAATAATATTTTCAGGACGATACCCCATTTGTTCTGCTACCTTAGCATGAGCAACTAAATTGCGATACTCACCAATAACAGGCATCACATATTGCGGTTTTAATAAATTCATCATTAACTTCAAATCTTCACTACTTGCATGAGACGAAGGTAACAAATTCTTATTAACAACAAACACCTGTGCCCCTGTGCGATAAAGCATATCAATTGTTCGGGCAGCCTTTACTTCATTCCCCGGAATTGGAGGTGTAGCCACAATCACCATATCCGTTTTTTCAATATGAATTAATCGATCTTGGTGTTTGGCCATTCTCGTTAATGAATTGAATGGCTCATGACGATTTCCTGTTGTTAACACCACTAAGTTTGAAAGATTATTATCGTTTTTTTCATCAATATATAACAGGTTCATTAACATTGATTTTGGAATACGTAAATATCCTAATTTCACTGCAATATCGACGATACGCTGCATTTTACGCCCAATAATAGCAATTTTACGTTTATATTGAACAGCTAAATCAATGACTAACTGAATGCGATAAAGGTCAGACGAATATAACGAACAAATAATACGTCCATTAGCACGTGAAAATGCCTCATCCAACTCATATTGAAGCGCCGATCCCGCTCCAGTATAACCTGATTTATCCGCATTAATACTCTCCGAAAGTAAACATAAAACGCCTTCTTTTGAAATTTCAGAAATTTTAGCATAATTTGTTTGATAACGTCCTTTTGCATTTTGATCAAAAGTAAAATCAGAGGTATAAACAATGACCCCATCCGTTGTATGAATACAAATAGCGACCGAATCAGGAATGCTATGAGTCGTTTTAAAGAAAGTAACTTTAATTTCCCCAAAGAACAGCTCATTATTCTCACGAATTTTATAAAGCTTATATTGTTTATAGTCTAATCCATTTTCCGTTAATGCATCTTCTACTAATGACATCGTTAATCGAGTTCCGTAAACAGGAACGTTAATCACGCTTAAAAGTTGTGGAATAGCTCCTATGTGATCCTCATGACCATGTGATAAAAACACTCCTTGCACGCGAGATGCATTCTCTTTTAAATAGGTAAAATCAGGAATAACTGCATCTACTCCTAATAAGTCCTCTGTTGGGTATTTTAAGCCTGCATCTAAAATGAAAATTTTATCATTTACTTCTACAACGTATAAGTTTTTTCCGTTTTCATCAAGCCCACCTAATGCAAAAATTTTAATTTTTTGTTCTACTATTGATGCCACATTCTCATCGCTGTCAATGATATGAAACAACTTACTATTTCATAGGTTACCTCAGTTGACAACGACCCACCTCCTTTAATTTAAAATTCAACTAAAAACATCTACTGTAACCTCTTTTATTTAATCATTGTAAACAATTCTATCATTTTCATATCCATGTAATAAAAGGGAAGTTTTCTCTCACTACGTCGCATAAACCTCATCTTTAATTAAACATTTTCATATCTATTAGTTTTGAATTTTTCAGACCTTAAAACCAACAACTCTACTCTTAAAGTTATTGGCAAGAACGACTAGTTTTATTCTGTCTATCTTTATTTAGTAATTAAGATCATACCGTCTCTTTTAACTTGCTCCATTTTTTAAAAAATAATGACGATTATTTCATCAACCATTACGAATTTGTAAAATTAAAAGTTTAAATTAAGAATTCATTTAATTTATTAACGACATAAAAAAAAGATACACTATAACAATTTTTAATCTTAAAATAAAGACCCTGTCCCTCATTTATATCAAACCGAAAATGTTTATCTTCTACCTTTATTATAGTACATCCATTGAAAGACGACAAGTGTTAGAATATTTTTTTACCGAAAAACGGCAGCTAAATTAAAAGCAAAAAAACATCTGCTTTACTCAGATGTTTTTTCTTAATGTCTATTCGTCGAACAGTGGACTTAGTTGCTCAAACAGTGCCTGGCTTTCAAACTGATTCATCTCAACTAGTGGAAGTCGAAGCCCACCTACTTCCATACCAAGTTGATTTAACATGGCTTTAACCGGAATTGGATTGGTGGTCGTAAATAACCCCCGATAAAGGGGATCAAGTTTTTCATTCAACGCTTCCGCCTCCTCTTTTTGACCATTGTTATATAACTGATAAATTTTATTCATTTGTAATCCTGCAACATGAGAGGCAACTGAAATAACACCATCGCACCCCAACTTCAAGGCATTTAAATAGTTCGAATCATCCCCGCTATATAATAGAAAATCTTCTGGTGCCTTTTCCTTTAATGCTTTTAGTAGTTCCAAATCACCACTCGAATCTTTAATTCCTACAATATTTTTTATTTCCGCTAACTCCAAAATTGTTTCTAGCGATAGACTAACTCCTGTTCGAGAGGGAATATTGTATAAGAAAATAGGTAAATCTGTTGATTCGGCAATTGCCTTAAAATGCGTTAAAAGACCTAGCTGATTTGGCTTATTATAATAGGGAGTCACAACTAATACAGCATCAGCCCCCACTTCCTCGGCTAACTTAACATTATGAATGGTTGTTTTTGTATTATTCGTTCCCACACCCACGATAATAGGGATGGTTCCTCCCGCAAAATCAACGGCTGTTTCCCAAACCCGTAACCGTTCAATCGCTGTTAGTGTTGGGGCCTCTCCTGTTGTTCCTGTAACGACTAAGCTTGTTGATCCGTGTTTTAGAAGATGTAAAATTAACCGTCTTAAGCTACTAATATTTAGTTGATTATTTTCATTAAATGGGGTTACCATCGCAGTCATAACTGGCCCAAAACTATTCATAACTCTCACATCCTTCTTTTTAAATTAAATTATAATGTAAAAAATTCAATGTCTCTTCAAGTTTTAATGCGTCAACATAAAATGTTAGTTCCATAGGTGTTCTTTGCTGATTCATCCAACTTACCTGAACATAATTTCCATGCTTTTCGTACGAAAGCCCTTCGTCTTTTAAATACTTTTCAACGGCTTCCTCATCATAGGTTTGTGCATACCAATACTCTCCGTGTTTAACTAGTTCATGACACTCAATAGGACGAACAACACCAAAAATTTCATATCTTGTATATCCAGCCTTATAAGTTAAACTTAGTGTTGTTACTTCCTCATCAACAACATATGTCCCAATATGATCTGCACTTGTCGAACGTAGCCGTAAGTTTACATGGTTCTTTTTCGCTAATTCAATTGCTTTTAAATGAATAACCTTTGCCCCCCGGGCAGCTAAAGCAATTAAGCTATCGTAACTTATTTTTTCCAAAACTCTCGCATTTTTTACTAACTTAGGATCCGCTGTCATGACTCCCTCAACGTCAGAATAAATATCAACGTAAGTTGCCTTTAAAGCCCCACCTAAAGCAACAGCCGATGTATCACTTCCTCCACGTCCTAGTGTTGTAATACTTCCATCCTCTGTTGTACCTAAAAAACCGGGAGCCACTAACACATCATAATCATTAAACAAATCCATCATTTTATCTATCTCAACCGTAATGATGTTTGCATTAGTATAGTTAGTATCTGTTTTAATTCCAACCTCACTTGGGGCCAGCGAAGTCACCTTTAATCCTTGCTGTTGCAAAAAGTCCGACATGACAATGCTTGAAAGAATTTCTCCGCATGAAAGAAGTCGATCATACTCCCGTTTAGACACATGATAAGTCACTAATTCTTTCAATGAATCCGTCGCATAGGGTTCGCCATGTCTTCCCATTGCTGATACAACAACAACGACTTTATACCCTGCACTCACTTCACGTCGAATATGTCTAAATGCTTGGTATCTCATTGCCTGATCTCTTACCGAAGTTCCACCGAATTTCATCACTACAATATCCATTTTAATCACCTAACAATCCGTTCTGATGCATATAATACGCAATCTGTACACTATTTAGGGCGGCTCCTTTAAGAATGTTATCCGCAACGATCCAAAAATGAATCACCTGCTCCTCGAACAAATCCTTTCGGATACGCCCTACAAATACCTCATCACGATGCTGTAAATATAAAGGCATTGGGTAGGTTTGATGTGAAATATCATCCCGTAAAACTACATCTTCACACTGTTCAAATAAATCAATAATTTCCATTCGCGTACTCACAGGTGACTTCAACTTAACCGTAGTTGAAATACTATGACCATAGCGAACTGGAACGCGAACACAGGTGGCATTTACCTTTATCCCATCATCGTTTAATATTTTTTGTGTTTCGTTAATCATCTTGATTTCCTCTTTCGTATAACCTGATTCCATAAACACATCTATTTGCGGAATCACATTATGCGCAATTTTATAATAAATCTCATCTGAGCGAGTCGGTAAAATTTGTGGTAGATGATTCTCGTCTGTTAACTCTGCATCATACTCATACAATGCCTTCGCTCCCGCTCCCGAAATAGCCTGATAGGTAGAAACATTCACTGACTCAATTCCGTATCTATCTCTTAACGGTTTTAATGCGACCACAAGTTGAATCGTCGAACAATTGGGATTAGCAATTAATCTTGTTTCCTTTGATAAAATATGAGCGTTCACTTCGGGTACAACTAAAGGAATCTCTGGGTCCATTCGAAAGGCACTCGTATTATCAATCACAACAGCACCTTTTGAGACAGCAATCGGAGCGTATTTTAACGATACACTTCCTCCGGCACTAAAAAAGGCAAGGTCAATATCATCAAACGAATTTTCCGTTAATTCCTCAATCACAACATTACTATTTCTGAAGGAATACACTTTTCCTGCTGAACGTTTAGACGCTAATAATCGCAAAGAAGAAACTGGGATAGGATAACGATCTAATGTCTCTATCATGTTGCGTCCTACCTCGCCGCTTGCCCCGACAATTGCAACACGATATCCTCGTTGGTCCATCACAATCCCCCTTTCTTTTCACTTGAGGCAATGTAATCTCTAACAAAGCGGAATAAATAATAAGCTGCCGTCTTAGGCGCAATAATACTTGGTAAAGACAATGCTAATTCCGATTGGATTCCCAATTCTTCAGCTTTCTTAAAGTTAACACCTCCCGGCTTACTACTCACGTCTAGAACGTAGCAGTCGCGTCTCACTTGAGTTAAATCCTGCTCATCTAGCATCATAAAAGGAACTGTATTTACAATGACATCATAATGATGTAAATCACTTCTCATCAAATCAATATGAATTGGATTTAATCCCATTTCAAATAATCGTGCCTCGTCTTTTTTCTTTCTAAAAGTCACGCTAACATATGCACCCAATGCCTTTAAGTCCCGTGCAATAGTCATCGCTATTCGCCCTGAACCAATAACTAAAATCTCTGCCTGATGAATCGTAATATCTGTGTTTTTTATAATATGATATATCACACCTTCCGCTGTTGGAATCGAATTATAAATTGCGACTTCATCATGGTCGAAAATCACTTCATATTTTCTTGGCACAACTTCTAGCAATTTCAATAATTTTGGATAGCGAATGGGGGTTAAGATAACACAATCTTCAGGCAAATGCCGTAAAACATCCTCTGTTAAATATAAATGGGTATTCGCAATTCTACCATCCTCTGCAATGCCACCGAACGGTAAAATAAGATAATGTGTTTCTTTTAAAATATGAAAATCAAAGCTTGAAGAATCCAGATGATATTGAATCAAATCCATCCCGCTATCACGAATATATTCAGATAAATAATTCATCCGTTTATCATTATTTATGATTAAAATCATAATGATCACCTACCTTCTCTGTAGTTACATAGTATTTTATGACGGGAGAAATCAAGTCGTGACAATATTATCAACAATGTCTTAATAACTCGTTGACATTTGAGAACTCTTATATTACGTAGCGTTAGGTGGATTTTTCTCCCTCATCCACTCTCCTTTAGTCTGTAAACAGGAGCCGATGATCGAGCTAATTTTTTCCTACGAAAACCTTTAATGAACTTATCTCTATCCCGCATTCCTACACTTAATTAACGAGAGTTCATATTTTTCAGCAAGATAAAACTCGTAGAAAAAGCGTCGAGATTGACTTTTTCTACGAGTTTTAATGTCTGATCAAAAGAACAACTCAATACTAGCAAACAATAGCAGTTCTGATATACCTCCCTATCTATCCGGCATTTAGCACACCATGAAAAACTACCACATAACTTCCTAAACTAACAGTTGCAACTTGGCTCCCCCTCACTATAAAGAACTCATTCATCACAAAAATAGATAATCTTAATTTCGTATCAGAGCGGCACGGAAAACTTATCTAAACAAAATAAGTATTTATCACTTCACCCTATAAATTTGCCCTAGGACTTCGGCTTATTTAGTTAACTTTGTCATGACTAAAAAGGCTAATGCTTACTTGCATTAGCCTTTTTAGTCACCATATTCAAAAAATATTTACTATCATATATCAGGTTTTAAACCATGAATCTTACTTTCTATCGACATTCCGGACGGGTCCCCTCTACTATTTCATCAATGGTTTTAAATTCATACCCTTTTTCTTTTAATTGATTAATCATCGGTTCTAAAGCAATAACCGTTTCAGGTTTAGGATGCATGAGAATAAGAGCACCTGGTTGTAGTTTTTTCATAACCCGATTAATTAAAACATCGGCTGTTCCACCTTTCCAATCTATGGTATCTGCCGTCCACATAATCGAATACATTCCCTGATCATAAGCCGCCTTTAATGTTCGATCATTAAATTCTCCTGCTGGAGGGGCAAAATAAGTAATGGGTTCATTAATAATTGACTTCAATACATCATTTGTTTTTTTTATTTCATCTACATATTGCTCATAAGTAAAACTACCCCAACGTGATGGATGTGAGTAGGAATGGTTACCGATAACATGCCCATCTTCGTGTATTTTTTGAACCTGATTTTTATGATTTTCAGCGTATCGTCCCTCAAAGAAAAAGGTTGCCCGAACACCTAAACGATCTAAGATGTTTAACATTTTATCTAACTCTTCCTCCCCCCAAGCCACATTTATCAAAAGAGAGACATAGTCTCCATTCTCATTCCCCTTATAAATTGGGGTCTCTCGAAACTCTTCAGGGCTTTTTTCATAATTGATGGCACGACAAACTAATAACGACGGATCGAAACTTCCATTTAATAGCATATTATTATAAGATAACTCATAATCAATTTCTGATCCTTGTAGACCGGGTACAAATCCCCACACACTATCAATACGTGGTTCACTCGGTTCGACGCGATGAGTTTCCATATAATGAACTAACTGTTGGTGAATGTCATCATTCATATTTGAAACTGGGTATGACTTGGGATAGAAGTTCATCCCAATTAAAAGCGTGATATAAGCAATAATCCCAAACACAGCTCCTACTTTTTGCTTCACAGCGGTCACCTCTACTCATACGATTTAATCCTTATCAGTTTGCCACACTCATGTATGATTTATACATTTTTTTAATAATTTCTACCATATATTCGTATTTTACAAAGTTGCTTTCCAGAAAATAAAAAAACTCGCAAATATGCGAGTCCTTTTATTATTTTGCTTGTTGTTCTTTCATTGCTTCCTTACGTGATAAATTTACACGACCACGATCATCTACCTCAGTCACTTTTACGTAAATTTGGTCCCCAATATTAACAACATCTTCTGTTTTCGCTACACGTTCTTCTGCTAATTGAGAAATATGAACCAGTCCATCTTGACCAGGGAATATTTCAACAAATGCTCCGAACTTTTCAATACGAACAACTTTACCTAAATAGATTTTTCCAATTTCAACTTCGCGGACAATATCTTCAATCATTGCCATCGCCTGATTAATGTTTTCCGTTTTATCGTGCAAGATATAAACTGTTCCATCTTGCTCAATATCAATCTTAACTCCTGTTTTATCGATAATCTCGTTAATTTGTTTTCCACCAGGTCCAATGACATCGCGAATTTTCTCAACCTTAATTGTCATTACCTTAATTTTTGGCGCATAAGCTGATAAGTCCTCACGTGTGCTTGAAATCGTACTTAACATATGATTTAAAATTTGCATGCGTCCTACTTTGGCCTGTTGTAGAGCCTCTTCTAAAATCTCACGACTTAACCCTTCAATCTTAATATCCATTTGTAAAGCCGTAACCCCCTGAGCTGTTCCGGCTACTTTGAAGTCCATATCTCCTAAATGATCTTCCATCCCTTGAATATCTGTTAAAACCGTATAGTTATCGCCTTTTTTAACAAGTCCCATTGCAATTCCAGCAACAGGCGCCTTAATTGGAACTCCAGCTGCCATTAATGCCATGGTCGATGCACAAATCGATGCTTGTGATGTTGATCCGTTTGATTCTAAAACCTCAGAAACTAAACGAACAGTATATGGGAAATCTTTTGCAGATGGCATCACTTGTTTAAGCGCACGCTCTCCAAGGGCCCCATGTCCAACTTCGCGACGTCCCGGTGCCCCATAACGCCCTGTCTCTCCAACAGAGAATGGTGGGAAATTATAATGGTGCATAAAGCGTTTAGTTTCTTCGACTTCTAGCCCATCTAACATTTGATGTTCATTTAATGCCCCAAGCGTACAGATTGATAAGGCCTGTGTTTGCCCACGTGTGAATAAAGCCGACCCATGTGTTCTTGGTAATAAATCAACGCGTGATGAAAGTGGACGAATTTCGTCAATTTGGCGTCCATCAGGTCGTACTTTTTCATCTGTAATTAAACGACGCACTTCTTCCTTCACAATTTTATTTAAAACCTCTTTAACTTGTTTAAGTTCCTTTTCGGTTACCTCTTCTTGTTCAAATACATCGATGACACGCGCGTTTACGGCATCAATTGCTTCTTGACGAGCATGTTTTTCAACCACTTGAATCGCCTTTAACATATCAGCTTCAGCCATTTCATGAACACGTGTATTAATCGTTGGATCAATTTCGTATAAATTTAATTCCATCTTTTCTTTTCCAATTTCCGCAACAATTTGCTCTTGGAAACGAATGATTTCTTTGATCGCGTCATGCCCAAACATGATTGCTTCTAACATCACTTCTTCAGGAACCTCTTTTGCTCCTGCTTCCACCATGTTCACCGCATCTTTTGTTCCCGCTACCGTTAAATCAATATCCGATTGTTCTAATTGTTCAACCGTTGGATTTAATACGAACTCTCCATTAATACGTCCAACAACCACTCCAGCGATAGGACCTTCAAATGGAATATCTGAAATAGATAAGGCCAATGATGATCCGATCATCGCTGCAATCTCTGGTGAGTTATCGTGATCAACACTCATTACATAGTTAATGACTTGTACATCATTTCTAAATCCGTCTGGGAATAATGGACGAATTGGACGGTCAATTAAACGTCCCGCTAAAATTGCATGTTCACTTGGACGTCCTTCACGCTTAATAAATCCGCCAGGAACTTTCCCAACTGCATAAAGACGTTCCTCATATCCAATTGTTAATGGAAAAAAATCAATATCTTTTGGTTCTTTTGATGCTACTGCTGCCGTTAATACAACTGTATCTCCATAACGAACTAAAACCGAAGCATTCGCCTGTTTTGCTAACTCACCCATTTCAAATGTCAATGGACGTCCCGCTAATTCAAACGAATAAACGTGCTTTTCTGACATATATATTACTCCTTCATTTTCTACATTTGTATTTATTCTTTTCTATCATACCATAAGCAAATAATTTAAAGCACTAATTTTTTTCATATTCCTCCCTCATTTGGCAAAGAGAGAAGAAAATCTTCTATTATTTATAAAAATTTCATTTATCCGCTGACTTCCCTTCAAATTCTTCACCACCTAAAAAAGAAAATAGACTTTTTATCTATCACGTACTTCATTGAGTATTCAAATCTAACTTCTCTTCCCCTATAGTTTAACCTTTTATTTTTAAATTCATTCCTGAATTTTTCACCATCAAAACAGTTTATTAGAGAAGTATCTAATTTTTAAATTTTTAAGTTAATTGTTTATAGAATTAATACTCTAAAAAAGTCGCATCAAATTTATCATAAAAGAAGAGGCTAATTTCAAAAAAATGGACAGATGACCGAAAAAAAAGCGCCTTTTAAGGCGCTTTTTAAGCCACATCAATGGTCGCTTTGATTTCATTTAAATGTGCAATAATTTTTTGAGCTTGACTAAAATCGAATAAATCAAGGATACTTCCCACACTCCTAAATGGATCTTCGGTTAATACTTGGTTATTTTCAACAAAACCATTGGCGGCGATATAATCGATCAGTAATTGAATAAACTTGAGTTGATTGACATTGAGGGATTGATCACTTAAAAATTCAGAAAAAATTTCCTGGGCTGCTTCTTTATCCATCCCCACCAGTTGTCTAACTAACTTTGTCACAGGCGTTTGACCAAATTCTTTTTGGTACTCTTCCTTTGTTCCAAGTTGCGTCCACATAAGTGTCTCTAACGTTTGAATATCTTGAACCGTTAAAGATTTATTATGGCGTAACTTATAAATCGCAAGTTCATCTCGGTGTTCATGTAAATAATGTTCCACCTTTTTACGATAATTTTTCAAATCATTTCCCCCGTAAATCGGGCCTGTTTCCTCCATCTCAATAATTTCATCAGAAAAAGACGTCGTATAAATCACTTGTGTTTGCCGCTCAATTAACTTCACTAAATCTCTTAGCGCTTGTCGAACATGCTCCAACTCAAAGATCGAGGCCTCATCCCAAAATTGTTCGGTTTGTAATCGTTCAATCATATCCTTATGCGCCACCACTTGTGCAATCGTTCCAAGTTTAGCTAACGATTCCGCCGTCTTGACAACGACCTGCACGGCTCGCGTTGGTTTTTGATGTTGTAAGTACGCCAATTCAATTAAATACATCGTATAATCAAACTGTTTAGCAAGTTCATCTTCTTTTTTCGGCATAATTAACGGAGAAATATGCGATTTTATTTCATTGACAGCCACCGCCCCAAGATGTTGCCACGACGCTTCTTGTTTATATTTATCGACAAACGTTAACTTCATTTTTACCCGAAAACTGTCTTCATTTAATGATGAAATATCTTCTAAAACATCTGCAAGTAACGCTTGACGATAGTTCATATAGGGAGCTTCTTGATATGCTAAATCTTGAAGTTCTTTCATGATCTCCATTTTTAAATTAAATGTTTTTTCCGTTAAAGACGCCGTAATCTTTGTCTCCATTCCTTGAGGATTCAAACGGAAAAATTCAAAATTACGACAAAAATCAAAAATTAAAAACTCCTCCTTATCTTGATTTACGCCTAGTAAATCTTTGCACAGGCGCGTTCCTCGTCCAATCATTTGATGAAACTTCGATTTAGAACGCACCTTTTTAAAGAAGACAAGGTTTAAGACTTCTGGAATATCAATTCCCGTGTCTAACATATCAACGGAAACAGCAATTTGCGGATACTTTTTCGCCTCGCTAAAATCATCAATCAGCGTCTCAACATACTTCGTACTGTAATCAATGACTCGGGCAAAATCACCACCATATTCAGGATAGAGCTGATTAAAGCGATTCACGATTTCCTTCGCATGCCGGGAACTTTTGGCAAAAATAATACTTTTTCCAAGTTTGTCTCCCCCCTCGACACGCAATCCTTTTTCCATCAATTCCGTTAACACTAGATCAATGGTATCGGTATTAAAAATCCACTGATTGACAGCCGAACTATCAATGGTGTCTTCAATCGTTTCATCCGCTTCAAATAGTTCATCAAACTGTTCCTTTTCTTCTTCCGATAGTTGATCATACGTGATCCCTTCTTCCATGACGGCTGATTTCATTTCATAGACGCGATAACTTACTAAATAACCACTTTCAACCGCCTCTTCAAGCTCGTAGGCAAACGTTGGTACCCCATTTTCAAGATCAAAAATCGAATACGTATTTTTATCAATTTCATCTTTTGGCGTTGCCGTTAATCCAATTAAAAGCGCATCGAAATAATCAAAAATCGCTTGATACTTTTTATAAATACTTCGATGGGATTCATCTACGATAATCAAATCAAAATGTCCGGGTGTAAATAACTTTTTCCCGTCCTTTCGTTTGGCCTCATCAATCGCATTCATCATCGTCGGATACGTTGAAAAAATCATTCGAGCTTGCTCTGGATTTTCTTTTCGATCGAGGAGATTACATAAGGTTAAATGAGGGAGAAGTTGACTAAAATTCGTTTTCGCTTGTTTAACGAGTGCCGTACGATCGGCTAAAAATAAAATGTTCTTCACATAATGATGTTTCGTTAGCACATCCACCATTGAAATCGCCGTTCGCGTTTTCCCTGTTCCTGTGGCCATCACGAGTAACATTTTTCGTTGTTTTTTATCAATCGCCTCACAGACACGTAAAACCGCCTCTTTTTGATACGGACGGTTCGTGATGTGATCTTGAATATCTGAACTTAAGACAGGCGTTATCGTTTGACGACGCTCAATCATTAATTGTAATTTTTCTTTTGTAAAAATCCCTGCCACTTTTCGTTCGGGATAGTTCACATCATCCCATAAATAAATCTCGTATCCGTTCGTAAAGAAAATAATCGGACGTTGCCCATATTGACGTTCTAAACAATCCGCATAAAGTTTAGCTTGTTGTTGTCCCACTTTTGGATCAACCGTTGATTTCTTCGCTTCAACAACGGCCACAGGTTTTCCATTATTTCCATAAAGGACATAGTCAACAAATCCCAACTGACTCGTTGTTGGCATCCCACTCACTTGAACTTCTTCTAAGGCATCGACACCTAGTTCAAAGCCTGCCAATTTAATCTCTAAATCAATATAACGTTTTCGTGTTTGTTCTTCTGATAAAGGATCCACCTCAAACGAATACGATTTAACGTGTTCTACTCGACGCTCCGTTAATTGTTGACGTAACGCCTCGTTCTCTTTAATCATTTCTTGTAACCGTTTATCTTTAGAACTTAGCGTCTCATAAAGGGTTTGTAATTCTTCCGGACGTGTTCGCTTCTCTTTTCCCTCATACAAAATCGACTCATCAAACGGCGTGGCTGTATACTCTTTTGCATAGCAATAATCAATCCAAGAAATAAATTGATGTAAGTTATGAAGTGAAAGAACGGCCTCTTCTCGTTTGATGCCGCTATTGGTATGCACCGCCACGTTTCCAAGTTTAATAATATATTTAATTAACGGGAACAACTCTTCATCCATAATGTCCCGAAACGAATGTTCATGAATTAAACTCGATAGATTATCTTGATAGGGAACGCGTAAAGCTTCATCGAAGCTATACACCCACTTGACAGCAAGTTCCAATGCCCGACGGCTTAAAATCGCACAGTTAGCGGGACTCACGATAATCCCCTTTTCCGCCTCCAAACAGGCAGCAGCAAAACTTTCAAACTCTGTCTTTCCCTCTAAAAACTTAAAATTACCACACATCAAACCCTCACTCCCTTCATCTTCACTTTTTACAGTCAAGTCCACCTTCAGGTATTTTTTAATCTTTACTCTATTATACCGTATTTTCGCAAAACATTTCCACCCGAAGAAATTGGAAGAGCGATGCCTTCTTTCACTAAAAAAAGACGCCCCCAAAAACGGGAACGCCCTCCATTACTCAGCGACTAATTCTCCACGAAACGCGCGTTGCATCAACGAATTAAAGTTTGTTTCTAATTCAGCCAAACTCTTGTTTAATAATTCTTTTTGCTTTTCAATATTCTCAACCATTTCAGCAAAATGATTTTGAAGTTCGATAGGAGGGATATAAACCTTAATACTTTTAAATTCCTCCGCATTTATATTGGCCATTCCAACAATATTCTTAGCCATATTAAATAGAAGAGATTTTATATATTTGGTATTCATATACGATGCAATAAATTGGCCATTGGCTCTATTGTTAGGAATAGCTTTAACTAAATATCCTGCGTATGCCATTGGCTCCTCCCTTTTATAGACAGCCGTTTTTCCAACTAATTCTTTGCTATTAGTTCGATTAAATAAAACTTCCCCTTTATAAACTAAATATTTTTTTCTATCCTTTTCATCTAAGTCAATATACTTTAGGGCTCTCAAATCCCAATTACCACGATAAGTAATATTATTCATTCTCAATACTGCGTATTCACCTTCATTTTCATTAGCTTTAGTACTCGTTCCATATTGAGTTTTAACTATAATATCTGAAATTCTTCCACATTCCCATTCCTTACTATTTAACCCTGGGTCTCCAAACATGTCATAAAACACACTTTGAATTAAGTCATCAAGTAAAGCGATTTGTTCTTTTCGTTTATCGATTAACCTCCGCGCTTGATCTAGTATTTGAGCAATTTTAATTTGTGTTTCTAAAAGTGGTAAAAATATAATCATATCCTCAATCTCTTTAGGACTAATATTGGGTTGTGCCACCCCCATAGCTCTCTGTAGAATAATGCTCCTTAATGTATTTAAATAGTAATATAAATATAAATTATTAATCAAATTAGACGGGATAAGTTTTGCTACCCGTTGATTTAATAATGCCTCTGTATCCTCTTCATAGATACCAAATTTTCCAGTAGTTGCCCCCGATAAAGCAACCAATATATCTCCCTTATGTATACTATATTTTTGAAGCATATCTTGACTAACACTATCGACAAAGACTGTTTTATCATCTAAAAGAACTGAATTGTCACTTATGTTACTAATTCTTATCACCGGAATACCCTGCTTTTGGAAATCTATACTTTTAAAAGCGTAGCCCCCTCTTACTTCGCAAATATCACCTAATTTTACTTTTTTTATCATCCTTTATTCTCCAATCATTTTTTCTAATTCTTTTAGCCCCTGTTGAATTTCTTCTTCGAGTGTTTGAATTTTCTTTAAAATGATGGATGGGGCTTCGTACTGGACTTCTTCGTATTCGATTTCTTTATATTTATTGATGGATAAATCGTATCCTGTTTCGCGAATTTCATCCACTGATACGAAGAAGGATTGTTCTGTTTTCTGGCGTTCTACTTCATTTTCTAAATGACTAAAACGCTCAATGATGTCAGGGATATCATTATCCTGAATCGGTTGACGTTTATCATCAAGTGAATACCCATCTGCTTTCATATCATAAAACCAAACGTGATCGGTTCCACCGACAGTTGTTTTCGTAAAGATTAAAATCGCTGTTGAAACTCCCGCATACGGTTTGAAGACTCCACTTGGAAGAGAGATGACCGCCTCTAACTTATGATTTTCAACGATTTCCTTTCGAATATCTTTATGAGCCTTTGAGCTACCGAATAAGACTCCATCTGGAACAATTGAGGCACAACGTCCACCTGTTTTTAAAATCCGTAAAAATAACAATAAGAATAAAAGCTCCGTTTTCTTCGTTTTAGTCACTTTTAATAAGTCAGCAGATACCGCTTCATAATCAAGTGACCCTTTAAACGGAGGATTCGCTAAAATTAAGGTATATGTATCCTCGTCTTTATTTTGTTCAGATAAAGAATCTTTATATTCAATATTCGGATTATCAACGCCGTGTAACATCATGTTCATCGCCCCAATCCGTAACATCGTACGGTCCATATCGAACCCATAAAACATGTCATTATTGAAATGCTCTTTTAATCCTTGATTATGGAATAAATCGGCATGATTGTCTCTTAAATATTGCTGGGCTGACACTAAAAAACCTGCGGATCCCGCTGCCGGGTCAACGATCACATCTGAAGGTGTCGGTTTCATTAATTTCACCATCATATCAATGATATGACGTGGCGTTCTAAATTGACCATTCGTTCCCGCTGTTGCCACTTTAGAGAGTAAATACTCATATAAATCCCCTTTAGTATCCGGTGTTAAAGGCAAGACATCAATCATATCGACTAACTTCGTTAACATTTGAGGGGTTGGAATTTTAAAAATCGCATCCCCCATATATTTGGTATATGCTGAGTCTTGGTTGGCATGCAACGATTTAATAAATGGAAAAACTTCAGTCGCTACTGTCTGATACATTTGCGTGGCTTCTTCATTTTTAAAACGGCTCCATCGTAATGCTTGACGATCGGCCGGAAACATTCCGGTATATGGGAACCCGAGCAACAACGCTTCACTTTCTTTACGTGTCTCAATTTCATCTAAATTTTTAATAAATAACAAATAAGTAAACTGCTCAATGACCTCTAACGGGTTCGTAATTCCCCCCGTCCAAAAGGTCTCCCATATTTTATCGACTTTACTTTTCAATTCACCAGTTATCATGATACGTTCCTCCCTTTTCTATGTCAAAGACGCTTTATTATCTAAACTCATTAGTTAAAGGCCTGCCCATTTAGTATGAAAATAGGACAGATTCTTTATACACGTTAAAAAAGAGCCTTCTTAGAAGGCTCTTTTAAAATTATCGACGTAATCCTAAACGCTCGATTAAAGTAGCGTAACGGTTGATATCTTTGTTACGTAAGTAAGCTAATAAGTTACGACGTTTACCAACCATGCGTAATAATCCACGACGTGAATGATGATCGTGTTTGTGTTGTTTTAAGTGGTCGTTTAAGCGATTGATTTCAGCTGTTAAAACAGCGATTTGAACTTCTGGAGAACCTGTATCTCCTTCGTGTACTGCGTAAGCTTTAATAATTTCTTGTTTTTCTACTTTTGAAATAGCCATAACTATTACCTCCTACATTTCTTTTAAATACGCCTCAATCCAAGCTATTCGCTGGAGGAGCTAAAAGCATAGAATAAGGACATTTCTAATTCTATCATACTTTTTCATTATTGCAAGTCTAATTTAAAATAACTTCGCACTAATTGTCGATCAAAGGCTAACTGTTCCATTAACTTTTCAATCGATGAAAATCGTTGTTCGTCCCTTAAATAGGCACAAAAGTCTAAAATTAGCTCTTCCCCATAAATGTCAGCATCAAAATCTAAAATATACGTTTCAATACAAATTTGATGATTAAAATTAAAGGTCGGGTTATGCCCAATGTTACACATTCCAACGTAGTGGCGTCCACGCACTTCAACCTTTACCGCATAAACCCCACACTTCGGAATAACATAATCTTCGCTTAACTTCAAGTTTGCCGTCGGAAATCCAATTTGTCGTCCTCGTTGTTTTCCGCTAACAACGACTCCACGTAATCGATAAGGGCGTCCGAGCATCTGTGTAACCTTTTCTAAATTACCTTCAGCTAAATAGGATTTAATTTCAGTCGCTCCAATTTTTTCCTCGTTCAACTCACATTTAGGCGTTACATTTAAACTAAAATGCTTCGAATAATTTGCCAACAATGTTACTTCTCCTTCCCCTCTATATCCAAATCGAAAATCAAACCCTGTTGATACATGAGCAATGGACGGTTCAATTAAATAACGTTGGATAAAGTCGGTCGCTCGCATCTTCGCAAGCTCCTCATTAAACGGTAAAATAATAAGTTCGTCGACTCCTAACTCTTTTAACACCCGAATTTTTTCTTGATGGGGTGTTAAAAGATGAGGACTGTTCAATTTATTTAAAAATTGATTGGGATTCGGTGAAAAAGTCATCACAGCACTTCTAATTTGATGCTTTTTCGCATAATCCACGACTTCTTTAATGACTGCTTGGTGTCCTAAATGTAGACCATCAAAATAACCGAGAGCCACAGCTAGCGGTTGATCCATCTTTTTCGTTAAATTTAATTCAATCACTTTCATCGTTATTCCTTCCTAAAAGAATCCACGTACCGAACGATAAACCTCACGTGTCGGATGTTTTTCATAAACGGCTAAACACTTCCCATCACGGCTAAACAAGGCGACCGGCGAGTACGCTGTTTGTTTTACTTGCTCATGATGAAGTTGAACACCATTACGAACCAACTTTTCAACCCAAGCATCTACCGTGACCGATGGAAAGGCAGACATGGCCTCTTCGACGGACATCAATGTTAACGTTCCTTGTTCAGCTCGTTGTTTAAACTCTTCCATTGTTAAACAACTTTCAATTTTAAAAGAGCCCGATGCGACTCGTCTTAAATAAGACATATGCGCGGGATAACCTAATTTTTCACCAATAGTCACTGCAACGGTTCGGACAAACAACCCCTTACTTCCTCGAACACGAAAACTGAATTTCACAAGCCCGTCATCTGTTTTCGTAATCTGACTTGTTAATTCAAGATTTTCGATCGTCACCTCGCGCTTAGGACGTTCGACCTCAATTCCCGCTCGTGCATACTCATATAACTTTTTCCCATTAACTTTGACAGCCGAGTACATCGGCGGAACTTGAATACTTGGCCCCATCATTTCGTTGAAAACAGATTTTACATCCTCCTCTGTGATTTCCCCTTCAACGAATTGACGATCGACCATCTCTCCGTCAGCGTCTTCAGTCGTTGTCGAAAAACCTAAGGTCACTTCCCCTAAATACTCCTTTTCATTCGCCGTTAAAAACTGAGAAATTTTTGTTGCCCGACCTATGCACAACGGTAGGACGCCCGTTACATTAGGATCAAGTGTCCCCGTATGTCCCACTTTCTTCGTTTTCAATACTTTTCGCGCAATATTTACACAATCATGGGACGTCATCCCTGCTGGCTTATCTAATAATAAGACTCCATCCATTCGTTACCGTCACCCTTTCCTTAAATAGATAATAAAAATTGTTCAAATACATCATTGGCCATCAAAAGACCTCGCCGTGTTAACTTAATTCGATTATTTTGACGAATTAAATATCCCTCTTTTATTAATTGTTGAAGGGCTGTTCGATATAAAGACTCAACATCTCGTTCATAGTGAGCTGAGATTTCCGATAAATCGACCCCCTCTTGTAAACGTAAACCTAAAAACATCTCCTCTTCTAGATGTTCTTCTACTGTTAAAGTGCGCGACTCAATAATTGGTAGCTCTCCTTTGTTCAACTTTTCGATATAGGCATTAATCGAGCGTGTATTTTGATAACGAACACCCTCAATATAACCATGCGCCCCGAGTCCTACGCCAAAATATGTCTTATTTTTCCAATACCATTGGTTATGAATACTCGGCCGAGATGTTGAAAAATTGCTGATTTCATAGTGATGATACCCGTTCTTTTCTAACGTATTAATCACTAACTCATACATATGGGCTTCTAGTTCGTTATCCGTTAAGGTCACCTGGTCTTTCATATAAGCTAGATAGAGTGGCGTATGCTCCTCTACAATTAATGAATAGGCGGATATGTGTTCAACACCAAGTGAAATAGCCTCCTCTACATCCCGCTGAACTTGCTCGAGCGTCTGCGTTGGAATGGAGTAAATTAAATCAATATTTATATTCGTGATACCTTTTGATCGAAGCAGCGAAACCGCCCGATGCACTTCTTGACGTCGATGCTTTCGTCCAATTATTTTTAACAACTGCTCATCAAACGTTTGAACACCTAAACTAAATCGGGAAACATGATTCGCGATAAAATAGTTCACTTTTTCTTCAGTTAAGTTTTCAGGATTAGCCTCTAAACTAAATTCAACTAACTGATCAAGGGGAAGGGCTTGCGCTAGGTAATCAAATAAAGGACGGATTTGCTCAATACTTAGGGCCGTTGGCGTTCCGCCCCCTATGTAAACCGTCTGAACCTCATCAAACCCTACTTGCTGTTCGTAATATCGAAGTTCACGAATCAAAGACTCCACATAGGCCTCGTGACGCTGACCCTTCGTTAATAACTTAGGAAAATCGCAATAGGTACAAATATGGTCACAAAAAGGAATATGAATATATAACCCTTTAGGCATAAAAACCTCCTATAAATGCGTAATGACATTTAACTTTAGCCGTTTCGCAAAGTCACGCGCCATTTGCATATATTCATCATTTAAATAAGCAGGATCATGACAATCAGAATTCACCATCACCTTAACTTCTTTAAACTCCGTGGCGATAATTTTCCAAAACTTCTCCGATGGATAAGGATAGCGAACACCATCTTCATATTTTTGTTCTCCTCGACGTAATCCATTTGCATTCACTTCTAAAATCACATCGTACTTAAGTGCAGCTCTTGCGATTTGTCGAGTTACTTTTTCACAGGCTTCATCCCATTTAGGATAAGTCGTCATGAAAACATCTGGATGAGCCAAAATTTTAAAAAATCCTGTTGCCATTCCCTCTTCAATACCCGCCGCATAAAGCTCTAACTGACGAGGTTCTGTGAAATGAAACGCATCTTTAAATTTTCCATCAATCTGAATATAATGTTGCGCTAAAATTAAATAATCCGTTTGCTTACTTAATGCCTTAATATCTTCAAAAAGAATAGGAAAATATTCACACTCAAGTGCTTTTAAAACGCGGATCTGGGGATACTTTTCTTGAGCTTGTTCAATATCATTAAAATAATCTGATAGTTCATCATAACTCATTCGACGCGTTCCTAGTTGTTTAAAGTTGCGATGCGGCGTATGACAACTCATTCCAATTTCGTCATAATGATGTAAAACAGCCTCACGTACGTAAGCCTCGACACCACCCTTAGCATGTTTGCAACGGTCATGATGTGTATGATAATTTGTTAACTTCATCGTTCCACCTCTTTTAATGTTTTTCTTTCTTATTCCTCCCGCTTATAAAGCCAAAGGGACAAGCTTTCATCCTATCACATTCACTTCATAAAATAGAAGCTTTTTTTATCCTATTATTACCTATACATCCAATCCTATTTTCATCTTCATAAAGTTAGCTAAACAGGCGCCAATTTGCTATTTCATCTAAGAGAGAAATACTCCCCCTAATAGAGACGTTAAATTATTTTCAGGAATAGGTCACTTATTGCCACCTCTAATGATTAGGACTACCTTTTTCATCTTTCCTATCAAAAATTAGCATACTGCAATGACGCAGCAAATGAATTAACCGCCATTAGGAACCCTCCCTTATTGCTCAACTTTAAACATTTATTTTACGAAAAACTTATCTGGACTTATCTATAGTTTACCTTATATTTTAAAAAACATCATTCATTAGCTGTTTTTTTTATCTATAGAAAAAGAGAGGGCGCCTCCTCTCTTAATCTTCGTCCATTGATAAGACCGCCATAAATGCCTCTTGTGGAACTTCAACCGATCCAACAGACTTCATACGTTTCTTACCTTCTTTTTGTTTTTCAAGTAACTTACGTTTACGTGAAATATCTCCACCGTAACACTTCGCAAGAACGTTTTTGCGTAATGCTTTAATCGTTGAACGAGCAATAATTTTACCACCGATGGCTGCCTGAATAGGAACCTCAAATTGTTGTCTTGGAATAATTTCTTTTAATTTTTCCGTAATAACTTTCCCTCGTGAATACGCAAAATCTTTATGAACAATTAAGCTTAGTGCATCAACAATCTCTCCATTTAATAAAATGTCCATTTTCACTAGTTTAGATGGCTTGTATCCAATTAACTCGTAATCAAATGAAGCATATCCTTTAGTCGAAGATTTTAATTGATCAAAGAAATCATAGACAATTTCACCTAACGGAATTTCATAATTCACATGAACGCGTGTCTCATCTAAATATTGCATATCAATAAATACACCACGTTTTTTCTGACATAATTCCATAATCGGTCCTACATAATCATTCGGTGTCATGATTGACGCTTTAACGTAAGGTTCTTCAATCGATTTAATGGTTTGTGGCTCTGGCATCTGAGAAGGGTTGTCAACAACCAACTTTGTTCCATCCGTTAAATAAACATGATAGATAACAGACGGCGCTGTTGCAATTAAATCAATATTAAACTCACGTTCAATACGTTCTTGAATAACATCCATATGAAGTAATCCTAAAAACCCTGTACGGAATCCAAATCCAAGAGCTTGTGAAGTTTCCGGTTCAAATTGTAAAGAAGAATCGTTTAATACTAATTTTTCTAATGCATCACGTAAATCATTATAGCGAGCGGCATCGATTGGGTATAACCCACAGAATACCATTGGATTTAATTTACGATAACCTGGTAAAGGTTCTTCAGCTGGCTTTGCAACCGATGTAATCGTATCCCCTACGCGTACCGTCTTCACATCTTTAATCGATGCGGTAACAAAGCCTACATCTCCAACACTTAAATAATCAACGACTTTTTCATGAGGGGTATGCACACCAACTTCGACTACCTCATATTCGGCTCCAGTTGCCATCATTCGAATCATTTGCCCTTTTTTAATAGTTCCATTAACGACACGAATAGACGCGATGATTCCTCGATATTGGTCATAAACAGAGTCGAAAATTAACGCTTGTAATGGGGCATCCGGATCACCTGTCGGGGCAGGAACCTTCTCAACAACCTGTTCTAAAATCTCTTCAATTCCGATTCCAGCTTTTGCCGAAGCTAATACCGCGTCATCCGCAGGAAGACCAATGATATCCTCAACCTCTTGTTTGACACGCTCCGGATCCGCACTCGGTAAATCAATTTTATTTACTAATGGTAAAATTTCTAAATCATTATCTAATGCTAAATAAACGTTCGCAAGCGTTTGCGCCTCAATTCCTTGAGCAGCGTCAACAACCAATACCGCTCCCTCACATGCAGCTAATGAACGTGACACCTCATATGTAAAATCGACGTGTCCTGGCGTATCAATTAAATGTAAGATATACTCATTTCCATCTTTCGCTTTATATGTTAACTGCACGGCATTTAACTTAATTGTAATTCCGCGCTCACGCTCAAGTTCCATTGAATCTAATAGCTGATTTTTCATCTCACGTTTTTCCAATGCGTTCGTTCGCTCTAAAATACGATCCGAAAGCGTTGTTTTTCCATGATCGATGTGGGCTATAATTGAAAAGTTGCGAATTCGTTTTTGTCGCTCTTTAATTTGTTCACTATTAATCGCACTCACAAAGCTCACTCCATTCCAGTTTAATATCCATTTTATTTTACTTTAAAATGGCCTGTCTCACAAGAAAAATTTGTTGAATCGTTTGTTTTTATCAAGATTCCAAAAAATTCAGCCCTCGGCGTAGGAAAAAAACCTTCTTCACCAAATAGAAGAAGGTTTTTTCC
Organism: Turicibacter faecis; assembly: GCF_037076425.1. Classification (NCBI taxonomy): domain Bacteria; kingdom Bacillati; phylum Bacillota; class Erysipelotrichia; order Erysipelotrichales; family Turicibacteraceae; genus Turicibacter; species Turicibacter faecis. The sequence continues at coordinate 1,303,840 of NZ_AP028127.1, forward strand.
TACGATTCACTAATCACACGATCAAAAAAACGAACTGTCGTTCTTAACACCTCGCGAACGACCGTTTTTAATAGATTTCCAATATCCTGTCCAGCCTTTGAAATATTATTATGGCCAATTCCCCTCATTTGATTTGAATAATCGGTTAAATTTCCCTGCTTTTCAAGAGTTGAGGAGTTTTGTTGTACACTCTTTCCTTCCTGTACCACCTGACTATACGGAACAAATGTATGGTCCTCATCGTCTAAGCTCTCCTCATATTGTTCGATTTGGTCCTCTAGAAAAGTTGAATCAGGGATAGGCGCCGATTGAATCTTGATCGTCTGTCCCCTTAAACTATACAGGAGCCCAATCATAAAACATGTCACGCCTAATGTTACTGCTCCCCCTCTTTTCATAGCTCCCCCTCTCACTAATTTCCTGTGACGTAATCTGCTAAAACATCTGCAACAGCTTGGGCTGAGTTGTATACCTCTTCATACGTATTATACTCTCCGCCGACTTCAATCAGTAACATCGTCGTTGCAAAGTCTTGATTGTAAACACCATTATATCCCGCGCCCCCATTCGGTCGAATTCCTCGAGAAAGACCCGGGTATTTTTCGTTAAGTTTAGCATCTAACTCTTTAATAATTTGATGATTTTCCTCATGTCGGTCGTTATCAGTCCCAAGAACAAACATAATTTTGGCGTACGGTTTTCCGTCAATCGTAATCGCAGAGTTAGCATAACTTACCGAATCGCGATGGAAATCAATAAAATATTTCAATGTCTCATGTTGACTTGCCGTATCCTCTAAATACACACGTGAAGCTTTATATGAAGACGCATAATTCCAACTATTCTTACTCACATACTCTGCAACTGATCGCGATTCGACTAACGCATTTATATTTTTTCCTTGGAGGGCCTGTGCCACCATATACGAAAGATCGACGACACTTAACGGGCGACCAAGCGAATCATTAACAGCTCCATCCTCATATAATTCCCCGTCATGTGAGTTAAAAATATAGACCAGTGGATTTTCCGTATAGGTCGTGGCGCCCGTCTCTGAGGCCTGATCTGGCACTGCCTCAGCGGCTTTACTTTTATAGGTGTAGCGATAGCCCTCTGCCGACGGAATGGCCGCCGTTGCATTTTGAGAGGGTGATTTCATGTTGATAAAAGCAAATCCGTCATTAATGAAAGAATATAATTGATTTAAGTCAAGTGACGTCATAACCGCCTTAAAATATTCTTGTAAGTTGAACACAACATCAATAATATCGCCTGCTGTTGAAAAATCAAAAATACTTGATAAAATCGGCTCCTGTTGACGATGCTCATCATTAGCATTCCGTTGATTCAGATAAAATAACTGAAAAAATTGGGTGAAAAATAGCGTAAGAACAAATCCAACTCCAACAAGGTATGGCGTTAATTTATTCAGCTTCTTTTTTAATCTTTTTCTTCGTAAACGTTGTTTTCGATTCAAGTCCTCCCGCCCCCTAAAACTCTATTTTCAAAAAGACTCTCTTTTTGTTCATCCCTTTATAAAAATATATAGTCCATTATACAGAAGCGGGAGTGTTAATTCTTGTTGTTTTATGGATACGATTTAGCTAAATTGTACGTTTGTATGAAGAGCCCGATTAATTCCATTGGAAATTAATGTCGCTAATTCTTCCATATCCGTATCAATTTCCTTAGGGGTCACAATCAAATTATATCCATTAGGGGTCAATACTTCAGAGATTAACTGGCGCTTTTCCTCTTCCTCAAGCACGCCTACCTGCCCCATAAATTGCTGGCGAAGTTCGGTTGAAGGTAAATCATCATCCGTATAAGTTTGACGCACCGTCGAAAACGGCACCAGTTTTTTATATGAACGTTTTTCCTCTTTTAATGATTTACCTATATGTTTCAATAGCAAGTCAATCGTATCACTTGTAATTGAAACTGCATCAACTACTGTCGGAACCCCAATTGCAAATACCGGGATCCCTAACGATTCCTCATCAATCGCCTTTCTTTTATTACCAACGCCACTTCCTGGAGCAATTCCTGTATCCGTCATTTGAATCATCTTATTCACCCGTTCAATTGATCGTGAAGCGAGGGCATCAACGACAACCAAAAATTGAGGTTTCACTTTTTGAACCAATGACTCGATGATATCGTAGGTTTCTATTCCGGTCATCCCCATAACCCCTGGAGCAAGCGCACAAACTTCCCGATAACTGCGGTCCACTTCATCGGGGCGTAACTCATATAAGTGTCTTGTCACAATAACTTCGTCAACTACCATCGGTCCTAAGGCATCCGGTGTAATATGATCATTTCCTAGCCCAATCACTAAACACGTATCTGTTTCCTTAATTCCACGATGAGCTAATAATTTTGAAAATTGGTCGGCAAAAACCTCCATTGCCACTGTTAATTGGTCGTGATCATGAGTTAGTACGGAAGAGGTATCTAATGTCATATATCGCCCCGCTTTTTTCCCAACACGCTCAACTGCCTCTTTAGCTACATCAATACACGTTACCTTCAATCCGCGAATTCGATCTTCCTCATAAACGACACCTTCCTCATTCGGCTCATCCACCTCACCAACCATTTGTTCAACAGCCTCTAAAGCCAAATCTGACCGACACTGCCACTTCTTCATTTCCTGTTCATTCATTCTAATCACCTCAAAATTAGTGTGAACCAGTTTTCATCATTTCATGAAAAATTATTTGAAAATATTTTATATACCGCCTCAATCCCTCTACCTGCTTCATTTATTGCCTATAAAAAAAGCCCATCTTCAACTGAAGATAGGCTGTTGTAGGTTATTATTTGATGCTTTTTAAAACTTCACATAAGAATTGATAAACGCGTTCTGTTGATGAAATTGATAACGATTCTTTCGGCGTATGTGCTCCTGTAATATCAGGACCAATTGAAATCATATCAACATTTCCTAATTTTTGAGATAAGAATCCGCACTCTAATCCTGCATGAATCGCTGAAATTTGCAATTCTTTCCCGTACATTTGTTGATAAACCTCTTTCATCACTTCACGTACTTTTGATTCCGGAGCAAACTGCCATTCTGGGTAATCCGCAATTAATTCTACCGATGCACCCGTTAACTGAGCGATAGCTTGGATTCGTTGATTAATTTCTGCTTTTAAAGAACTAACCGAACTACGAATAGCGCTGTCGATCGCAATTTCGTTCTCTAACATCTCAACAACCCCTGGATTCGTTGAGCTTTCTACTAATCCTTCAATAGCTGCACTCATTGTTTGCGGACCATAAGGAATTAATTTTAAAATGTATTCTAAATTTGTCGCCATTTTTTCAGTGAAGACTTTCGTTACTAGTTCCCTTTCACTCATCGTCACAACAACCCCAGGATCCGTCACAGAAAATTCAATACGGACCATTTCTTCGAATGCTTGAACTTTTTCTTTTAACTGATTAACCTGATTAGCAGGGAGTGTATAGGTTAATTGTGCACGTTTTGAAATAGCATTCATCTTTTCTCCACCGAATAGTTGTGAAATATATCCCCCTAATCCGTGAAGTTCTGTTAGTAAACGTCCCATTAATTTATTTGCATTTGCACGCCCTTTATTGATTTCAATTCCAGAGTGTCCACCTTTTAACCCGCTAATCACAAGGTCATAAGTTACCATTCCATCTCCTTCAACAGACGTCCATTCAATTGGTAATTTTAATGAATTTCGCACCCCTCCGGCACATGAAGTCAAGGCAAATCCTTCTTCTTCTGAATCAATGTTAATTAAAATATCTCCTGGTACGTTTGCTGGATCAAGTGCCATGACTCCATCCATTCCTGTTTCTTCTTCTGTTGTCACTAAAACAGTTAACGCTGGGTGCTCAAGCGTATCGTCTGCTAAAATAGCAAGTGACATAGCTACCGCAATCCCATTGTCCGCACCAAGTGTCGTTCCCTTTGCACGTAACCAATCACCATCAACATAAATTGGTAAAGCATCTGTTTCGAAGTTAAAATCCAACTCATCTTCTTTCACACATACCATGTCCATGTGTCCTTGTAAAATCACTCGTGGCGCTGATTCGTACCCTTTTGTTGCTGGCTTTTTAATGATAACGTTTTTACAAGGTTCTTGGATATATTCTAATTGATGAGTTTTAGCAAAATTCACTAAATAATCACTAATTGCTGCCTCGTTTCCTGATTCGTGTGGGATCTTTGTCATTTCTTCAAAGTAATGAAAAACCTGTTTGGGGTTTAAATTTCCTAATATTTCTGCCATCATGATGACCTCCTTTTTTCTTTATTCTACCATATTTTTGTGTTGAAACAACTGACAGTACCAATCATTTCTTGCAATGACTTTTATGACTATCTGGTCATTCCTATCATTACGTCAGCCTTATTTATCCGAATCTTTCACTTTATATTCCGTCGAATCAAAGACTGTCTTTTTTTGTTGTTCCTCTTTTTGTTGACGTTTAACCGTTAATTGATCCGGAATAATAAAAATACATGCAATGTATAAAATAAAACCTGTTCCGAAAGAAAAAATTGTAATCATCGCCCAAAGTAAACGAACAACCGTTGCATCCATGTTTAAATAATTCGCAATTCCTTGGCAAACTCCCGCAATCATTGCGCCTTCACGGACTTTATATAACCGTTTATTCGACATTTTAATCACCCTTTCTTAACGTAATTACCGTTATTATAGCGTAGTTTGGAAACGACTGACAACTTATTTCAAGATATTTTATAGAATCCTAACGAAAATGTTGGTGATAATCTTTGAATATACTATATAATAGAAATATCTTGCCGATAGATAGAAAAAAAGAGAAAAATTGGAGGTTGTCTTATATGTCTTATGAAATTTCTAAGCTACTTCAAGCAAGCGAAGTAACCTTAAAAGAAATACTACGCCTAATAGAAGAGTCACCTAGTCTTTCGCTTAAATCATTCAATCCAAACCAAACAGCAATCGTTGTGATCGATATGGTCAATGGATTTGTGAAAGAGGGACCCATGTCTTCTCCAAGAATTCAAACCATTATTCCACCTATTGCTCACTTGATGAAGGCCGCAAAAGAAGGGGCTTTTCAGTTGGTTGCTTTTGCTGATTCACATGAAGAATCATCGGTTGAATTTTTATCTTATCCGCCCCACTGTTTATGCGGAACAGCTGAGAGCGAAATCGTCGATGAACTAAAAGAAATTGGGGGCTATCAATTAATCCATAAAGCTTCAACAAACGGCTTTTTAGAAGCTGAGTTTCATGCCTGGCTTCAAGAGCATCAAATGGTTGAAAACTTTATCCTCGTGGGTGACTGTACGGATATTTGTGTCGAACAATTTGCCATCACCTTAAAAACTTACTTTAATACGATTAACCGCCAAAGCCGAATTATCGTTCCGGTTAATGCGACAGAAACTTACGACCTTGGTGCGCATCACGGAGATCTGATGCACCTGTTGGCGCTTTATAAAATGCAAATGAACGGAATTGAACTCGTTCAAGAAATTAATGACTAGAAAGAGGCTTTTAACATGAACTTAAAATCAGTCAATTTAACAATGCTCGTTGATTTTTACGAGTTAACAATGGCACATGGTTATTTTGAAAACGGAATGGAAGATCAAATCGCTTATTTTGATATGTTTTTCCGTCGTGTTCCCGATGAGGGCGGATTTGCTATTATGGCAGGTCTAGAACAACTTATTGAATACTTAAAAAACCTAAAGTTTACAGACGATGATATTGATTACCTACGAAGTAAAAATATTTTTTCAGAAGCTTTTTTAACCTATCTTAAAAACTTCAAGTTTTCGTGCGATATTTATGCGATTGCTGAAGGTACCCCTATCTTCCCAAATGAACCTATCCTAACCGTTCGTGGGCCTATTATTCAAGCGCAATTTATTGAGACGATGATCTTACTTAGTATCAATCATCAATCATTAATCGCAACGAAATCTAACCGTATTGTCCGCGCCGCTAATGGGCGTCCCGTTCTTGAATTAGGAGCACGCCGTGCCCAAGGAGCTGATGGAGCTATTTTAGGGGCACGCGCTGCTTATATTGGAGGATGCATGGGAACGGCATGCACGATATCAGATCGTGACTTTAATGTACCAGCGCTTGGAACAATGGCACATAGTTGGGTACAAACCTTTGACACAGAATATGAAGCATTCAAAAAATATGCTGAACTTTATCCGCAAAACTGTACCCTCCTCGTCGATACTTACAATACGTTAAAGTCAGGAATTCCAAATGCTATTAAAGTCTTTAAAGAAGTCCTTATTCCGAAAGGATACGCCCCTGGAGCTATTCGTATTGATAGTGGGGACGCCGCATATTTAGCTAAAAAGGCTCGCAAGTTACTTGATGAGGCCGGACTCTTCGACACAAAAATTGTGATTTCAAATTCTTTGGATGAATATATTATCAAAGATTTACTCATCCAAAAGGCACCGATTGATTCTTTTGGCGTCGGTGAACGTCTAATTACCTCAAAAACAGAACCGGTTTTTGGAGGCGTTTATAAAATTGTAGCGGTTGAAAAGGAAGGAAAAATGATTCCTAAAATTAAAATTAGTAATAATATTGAAAAAATTACTAACCCTGGGGCTAAACAAGTCTATCGTTTATACGATCGTGAAACGAAAAAGGCCATTGCTGATGTGATTACCCTCGCTCATGAAAAAATTGACGAAACGCAACCTTATACGATTTTCGATCCTGAACATACGTGGAAACGTAAAGAAATTACTAATTTTATTGCCCGTCCTCTTCTTACACCGATTTTCATTAAGGGTAAACTGGTTTATCAATCCCCTACTCTTGAAGAGATTGTCGCTTATTCTAAAGAACAAATAAATACACTTTGGGAAGAAGTCTTACGTTTTGAAAAACCTCATACTTATTATGTCGATCTTTCAAATGAGCTATGGACGTTAAAAACGAATCTATTAGAAAAATATTCTAAATAACAATAGAATTTTAAAAAAATTATTCGCTTTTCAATTAAGATTCTAACATTTTTCTTACCATTTACTGAAATTTTGTAATTTATTCTTGCATTTTAGACTTTGGTCTGATAGAATGATTTTGTTGTATTTTCAATGGAGGTGAACTAGAATGCCAAATATTAAATCACAAATTAAACGTGTGAAAACAAACGAAAAACGTCGTCAATTCAATGCTTCTTACAAAGCATCTATGCGTACTGCAATCAAAAACGTTGAGGTTGCTATCGAAACTAAAAACGTTGAGGCTGCAAAAGAAGCTTACAATACAGCTAACAAAAAATTAGACAAAGCTGTTGCAAAAGGAATTTGCCACAAAAACTTCGCAGCTCGTCAAAAATCACGTTTAAGCAAAAAAATCAACGCTTTAGGATAATTGTTAATCGGTTGAAAAACCGATTCATTATCACTTAAACATGGTAAAAAAAGACCTTATTTGTTCTCTGGCCAAATTGGGTCTTTTTTTTTATGTCTTTACCACCAAAAAAAGAACCTTTACTGTTTTGAAAACAAGTGAAGGTTCTTTTTAGCATATCTAAGAGTCCTTAGTTATTTTTAACGGTTAAGGTTTTCAAATCACCTACCATTAACGATACCTATTTAATTGATTTGAACTGTACGTGTACATCTGGGTTTGTTGCAAATTCAGTTTTTGCCATCATGATGATTTCATTTGTTTGCTCTAATGTTGGCTCCTCTGTCCCCTCTAAGAAAACTTGAACTGTTTCTTCATTTGTACGAACTAAAACATCATCATATCCTTTAGCTTTAATTAAAGATTCAAGTACCGTTTGATGTTGCGTATCTTTTGTAATTTTGTCTAAATCATCTTTAGCTTCGCTTTTTTCTGTTGCATCAGAGTCTTTGCTTGCAATGATTGATTTTAATTGTGCAACTAATTCACTCTCTGCCTTTTTAACTTCTGAGCGTTGAATTTGAATTGAGCTTGTTTTTTCATCCTTTTTCTCTTCTTTTGTTCCTTTTGCTTCTTTTGTTTCTTTTACTTCTTTTCCATCTTCTTTTGCTGTTAACTCTTCTGCTGATTGAGCGTCTGTTTCTTTCATTTCTAAATTTGCTTGCGGAACAGCTGATGTTGATCCTACTTTTGCATCATTTTCTGTTCCATCCCCAATGCTTACGTAGAAAACTGTTAATAATACGAAAACCACGAATAATGCTGCTGTTACATATGAATTTTTGTTCATTTTAATTTCCCCCTATAGTTCAGATGCTTTTAATAATGTAATTTGATGAATTGGAACGTCAAGCAATAAGCTGATGGCATGTGTTACATCATATGGTGCCTTTATCGTTCCTTGATAGACGATCACCACGCCATTTGAAACCGTCTCTTGACTACTTGAAAAGAGAGCTGAAGAAGTGTCTGCGACTGACTTATATGAGATATTAATACTATCTACCGTTACTCCTTCTATTGATTCAAATAAAGCTGTGATCTGTTCTTTGTGTTTTACTTCGACGGATGTTTGTGCCGAAGATTCTTGATTGTTAGCCAGAGAACCCAATGATCCCATATCATCTTTGAGTAAAGACGTCACCACAAATGCGGCGCCAAGAAACATGATGATTCCCAGTGGTCCAACGTCAGCCATGATTTTTTTTAACCCCGAGCTTATGCGGCCCGGTTTAGTTGATGGCTTCCCTTCCACTTCTTTTACCTCCTATCTTCGGAACTCCTTCCCTCATATTGTCGCTTCTTTTCCATCAATCCCCTCCTTTAAAGATAACATCCTCTTGCTTCAGACCAAGCTGATTGAGCATACACGTTTTAGACTCTGAATCAGTCTTGGCCATCTCTAGTGTGAGTACATCACCAAATTCAAACCCTAAGATTTGAATTCCACACTTTTCACCTGAGGATTCAACCCGCGCCTCCATCTCACTCAATGTCATTTGAGATAAATCAGTTTCAATCAATCCTTGATAATACTGAATGGATTCATCAAACTTCCCTTCATCAAGAAAGGAAACTGAATCGATGAGTGACGTCACCTCATTATTCATTATACTAATCACCGGCTTTAAAATGATAACAATGATAAAAAAGTGAAGATAAAACGTAATTATTTTTTTGTACGAAGCCGGAATCACCAATAAATTGACAATAGCTATCAAGAAAAACATGGCGATAATCTGTTTTGCATATTCATATAGCATATCTTTTCCCATCTCCTCAAAACTTGTCGCATAGAATTAGTTCGTTAATAGCATCATATTTGAGCTGTATAAAATAATGAAGAACGTGAAAATAAACATGACCCCGATAATGATCATAATGACTAACAAGTTCATAAGACCCGTATTAAAGACATCTAAAATTTTAATATAGTCTTTACTTACAATTGGTTGAATGACTCCAGTTAGCAATCGAAAAAGAATCAGACTGACTCCTACTTTAATGATCGGAAAACTAACAACGACCACTAGTGTAATAACACCCAAAAGCCCCACGCTATTTCTTAAGATAGATAGCGTTGATACAACTGAAACGATTGTATCTGTAAAGCGTGTTCCAATGACTGGAATATGATTCATTAAATTTTGCGTGGTTCTAAAGAACAATCCGTCTGCAAAACTTAGTGTCATATTCTGAATAGACATCAGCGCCAAGAAAAAGGCGAAATACCCACCTAATGTCCACAAAGCTACTTTATTAACAAAACTTATTAATCGACCGTATAAATCCTCTACATTAATCTGATTAATAAACCCAAAGATCGTTCCAATAACTGTGAGTGGAAGACTAATGGCATTAATAAAAAAGTACGATGCATTGATTAAAAATACCACCGCAGGTTTAAATAACGTCTGATTCCAAAGCGCCCCCGTAATGGTAATCAATGAGAGCAGCATCGGGAAAATAGCGACCACAATGTTCATATATCTCGTTAAAATATCTAAGACGTAATCATGATAAAAAATGAAGAGTTGAAATAATTGAACCATTAAGATCAGTTTTAAAACAATATTCGTTACTTTCTCATACTTTGTTGAAAAAGTAGATTGAATATTTTGAAAAAGGGCGATGACGATTAAAAAAATTAAAATACTTTTAAACTGGGTAAATCCGGTTGTTAATTCATGCAACGCGTAGTCACCTAACGATTGAAAAAAACCAACCAAATTAAAATTTTCAACTTTTAATAAATTTGTTTTATCTAAATAATCGGCATCCATCAACCAATCATACTGTTGATAGATTTCAGACCATATATTTTCAAATGTCGATAGATCAAATTCTGCTGCATCCATTACTCCCCCTCCTAGTCCATCTATTTTACTAGACAACCGATAAAATAAGCTCAAATAACTTAATAATCATCGGTAAACTGTATCCTATTAAATAAAGTTTCACGATATACTCAAACATTTTTCCGACATTTCCAAGGCTCGTTTCTGCAAGCAAAAAACTTACAAACTCCGCATAATAAACAATTCCGATTAACCGAATAATAATCGTAACGTATTGCTGCCCTATATTAAAGTCAAGAAAGACATTTGTAATTTGACCAATAATACTTGATAAAAGTTGCAAGGCCATCATAAAAAAATACGTCAATAGAACTAAACTAAAACACTTGGCGTATTTAGAACTAACTTCATTTAACAATAAATACATAATGGCGCATCCAATAACAAGTGTGAGTACTTTAACAATGTCAATGACGGCCCCCTCCTTTACAACATAAAGATTGTTCGTAAGCTCGTCATTAAAACTTCAATTAACTGGACGATAAAAACGAGCATATACACGTATCCGGCCAACATTACCAAATCGCTAATCTCTTTCCCCACATCAAATTTTTTGAAAAATAACGCAACAAATCCAAGCAGAAAAGCCACTCCTGCAAACCTTAGTAATCCTGTAACATCAACCATTGGCATGTTCATTACACCTATCCTTTCGTGAGAATTTGCTAGTTAACTTTATGCAGCATCCCCTTAAAAAATGAAACTTTCTACCGATAAAACACATTTTCTTTTCCTACTTCTCTTCAATATTTATCCACCAAGTCAGAAAAAGACAAGAAAACTTACCTACTTCCCATGTAATGTCGAGAAAATACGACTACCGCTTGGTCCCCCTAAAGCGGTAGTTAACAAATAATCCGGCCCCTTCTTCTTTAATTCAACAACTTAATTATTCCCGTACTTCAAAATCGCCTCCCCAGATCATCATAAAAGTCTCTCCCTGTAAAAAAACCGATCCAACAAACCGACCGATGAGATCATCCATTTATGGTAAACAAAAAAATAAAAGCAATCCTATCCACTCATAAGATTTTTATTTTGATTAGCCTCGCTAAACTGAACGTACATAAATTAAACGCGACTAGCAATACTACTAGTGTAAGAGGCGTTTGTTTAAGAGGAATGAAACAATAGCAAACGTTATGAGTCAATCTCTTATCTCTCAAGAGAAAAGTTTTACTAATCCACTCATTTGGTTCGATCTAACATTAGAAATTATAAATTTCCTTCACACCCAAGAGGTTAAAATATGTATTTCTATTCATTCGACTGATTGGCGGCTTTCAGTATTTATACTTTCATTACTGCTGCTCTATTTCGTCATTACAAATTAAAGGAGGTGCACCGTTTTGGAGAAAAAAACGAATGAGTCACCATTAAAAGCGATAAAAAAAGGGGATGAGGCCAACCGCGACCAAACCGACTCCCCCACCCTGTTAAGTTGTTTATATGCATTTATTCGACTGATTTGGTGGCTTTTGGTGTTTATCCTTTCATTACTGCTACTCTATTTCGTCATTACAAATTAAGGAGGTGTACCGTTTTGGAGAAAAAAACGAGTGAGTCACAATTAAAAGCGATAAAAAAATGGAATGAGGCCAACCGCGAGAAGGCGAATTACACCCGAGGTAAATCTGCAGCTAAAAGCTTCATTAAGAATAAGGCAACATTAGAAGATTTAGAGATGTTAGAGGAAGTTATCCACGAGCGACGCCAGTCATTAAAATAAAAACAAATCCCTACGGCATTTTACATCGCTACTTCATTAAACCGCCTATTTTCAAAAAAAACAAAAAGGAGCTAACAAACGCTAGGAACTCAAAGATAAAGAGTATTCAAATGATTTAAAGCAACGATTGGACACACGATTATTTATTAAAAATAATGCATCTCAAGAAGATATTGAAGAATTTAAACAGCTTTTAGCGGCCCACGAACAAAATTTTATAACCCAACATAAAAAAACACAACGTAGCATCCACCTAGCCGAACCATCAATAAAAAATAGCCCCCTTTTGTTTCGTAAAAGTAGCCGGTGTCACTTATTAAACACGCTATAATTAATATCGTTTAGGATTTCAATAAGAAATAACTCCTGTTTTATGTCCGTAAATCAGTTATTTTACCTTTCTTGTTGGAATCCTTTTTTGTCTCTTGATATCGATAAGGTTTTGAAACCTTCATCAACACTAGATGTGAACGGAAAGTAAATCCATTTATGAAAGCGGGTCCCACCCCTTCATTTTCAAATAACTCGGCCCATAAAAAAACTAAATGTGTTGTGGACATGATACGACCATTTTCTGAATGATTTAAAATGACCTGAAAGACTAACGCTTAGTAATGAAAGGGCACTATTAAATCAGATGATTCCTTGCTAATAAATAACACTGCTTTAACTAAACTTTTATCTCCTTACAGGACCCTTCCCGCTAAACGTCGTCCACTCATTCTGTCGCTAGGTTAACGGCCATCTAAAAGCGGGAATGATTCTCCCTTATCGTTTACCGTATTAACTACAAAAATAATCGATTCAGGAATTGAAAAAATTCACCCCTTAAAATTATGGCTAATAAAATAATTTGATTGGGATACATGCGGGGTAAAAGTGCAAATATGCATAAAAAAAAGACTTTAAGGGCTTAGATCCTTAAAGTCTTTAAATGTTGTAATTTCAATGGTTTCATCCCTTACCAGCGTATACGAGACGACTGACAGAGAAAAAAGCATTAATTACCCACGAGAAACGTAACGTCCATCGTTTGTATTGATGATTAATTTATCCCCAACTTCAACGAATAATGGAACTTGTAATGAGTATCCTGTTGAAACTGTTGCACTTTTTGTTGCATTAGAAGCTGTGTTTCCTTTAACACCTGGTTCACATTCAACAACTTCTAAAGTTACTTTTTCAGGTACATCTACCCCTAAAATTTCATTATTGAATGTATTGATTTTAACTTCCATTCCTTCAACTAAGAAGTTTTTCTCTTTTTCTAATTGTGCAACTGGAATTTCTAATTGCTCATATGTTTCATTATTCATGAAAACATACTCGTCACCCATTGAGTATAAGAATTGCATAGTTGCTTTTTCGATATGCGCACGTTTTACTTTTTCACCGGCATTAAATGTATTATCGATGACAGCCCCTGTACGTAAGTTACGTAATTTTGAACGTACGAATGCTTGTCCTTTACCAGGTTTAACGTGTTGGAACTCGATAACTTGGAATAAGTTTCCTTCATAATCAATCGTCATTCCTGTTTTAAAATCGTTTGTTGAAATCATAAAAATCCTCCTTGCACACGATACAAATTACATCTACTTTTAGAATTGACATTTCCTTTTTAATTATAACATTTATCAAAAAATTGTCTATGCTATGCTCCCCTTTTTCCCCCTAATTACCCTTCTTTTTTTAAAAGATTCCTACTCTTCTCAACAAATAAGAGACTTTCTTCATATCATGATCATTTTAAGATCAAATTCCACCCATTTAGAAGACGTTGTCGGCGTCTTTTTTAACGATAACACGCGCAAATCGCTTCTCAAAATAACTGGGTAAAAAAGAGCTTTATTTTTAATAAAAAATTCTGTAAAATATTATTATAGATTAAAAGATAAGGAGGTTTGGATCATGAATTGGAGTTTAATTATTGTTGCGATTCTTTTAGGTATTGCTTTAGGATTATGGATTATGTTACGCCGCGAATCAAAAAAAGCCGTAACCCTTCTATCAGAAAAAGAGTTTGTAGAAAATATGCGTAAAGGACAACTCGTTGATTTACGCAAAAAAGAAGAATTTGATGCTGGACATATCAATGGGGCTCGTAATATTCCATTCGTTAATTTAACACGTAACCCTGGAAAATTACGTCGCGATTTACCTATTTACTTATACTGCGAAAAAGGAAAAGTTTGTAAACGTGCCGCTCTTGTCCTTTATGGTAAAGGATATGAAAACATTTATCAACTTCAAGGCGGATTAACAAATTGGACAGGACCTTTAAAAAAGACCACAAAAAAATAAAATCTCCTTTTAAACATCAAAAAGATGCTCCCTCTGAAGCATCTTTTTTTATTTTCCATTGTAACCGATCATTTTGATTAATCCCCCACACGCTCAAGTAATGCCCCCACTGAAGCCAAGCGAGATGGCCATCTAAACAAAAATTTAACTCCTACTCTAGTTAAATGATAAACCATGAACTCAATATCTCGGTCGTGCATTACTGTAAAATTTAGATTCTACTATAGTTAAACGATAAACGCCACAAACTTCTAAAAGCAACGACATTCTAAAAGCATTTAGATTCTACTATAGTTAAACGATAAACCCGTTAAACGGGACTAATATTGTTATTTTATACCTCATCAACCTATTTTATTCGTTCGTTTTATGAAAATAATAACAATAATAAGCTTATCTTCGCTTCGATTGCTTCATTTTATCTGTCGTTCCCCCGAGGTTTTTACCTCAAAGGAAGTCGACAGATTCGAAGGCAAACGTCTATGAACCAAAAAGAACAGAATTGAGAGTAGTCCCTATTATATGAACAAAAGTTGATTGATCCATAACAATTAATCTAACGAGCATAAAACATCATCAATAATTATAATTTAAAAATCATCTACTCCCTTATAAGAGGTAATCAAAACTCAATTTGTTGCCTTATACAACTTTTGCATCGATGAATCATTTTGTATGAATTGATCAAAGTCTTCAAACTCTCCAACCAATTCATGACGACTAAACGAAATAACATTATGATCCTCAAGATCAAAGTGTATAGCATCCACATTTTCAATAAGCGAAAATAACACAACTGCATTTCCTTTTAAAACGGTCTCTTGTGAAACTTGTTTTTCCTCTTTCTTACCGATTTTAACATCTGTGTACTGAAAATCTTTATACGCAATTGTTATTTCATATGGAGGCTGATTTGTCTTTAAAGAAAACCCCGTTAAATACTCATTAGCAGGCAATTTATTAAGGATGGTACCGACTGCTGAATTGTTTCCAACATAAGTCCCTTTATAATCAGCCCATGAAAACTCTCTAGGTAAACGAGAGCAACCAGTAAATAAAGCGAAAAACATCACTAATATTAAAATTCGTTTTTTCATCGTTATTCTCCTTTAATATAAAAAAAACACACAAAGATGTGTGTTTTATTTTTGGTTTAAGTAAGCTTTCACTAATGTACTTACTAGGGCACCATCTGCACGTCCTTTTGTTTGAGGAACGATTGCACCCATCAACTTACCCATGTCAGATGGATTGATTGCGTTAATCTTTTTAGCTGTTTCAGATATAATTTGTTTGATTTCTTCCTCAGTAAGTTGCGCTGGTAAATAAGCGTTTAAGTACACTAACTCTTGCTCGATTTTCTCTGCTAAATCTTCACGATCAGCCGCCTTAAATTCTTTTAAAGAATCTCGACGTTGCTTCACTTCACGTGATAGAACAGTTAACTCTTGTTCTTCATTCAATCCAGCTACCCCTAGGTGAATAGCTTCGTTTTGTAAAGATGCCTTTAACATACGAATGACTGATAAGCGATCCTTTTGTTTCGCCTTCATAGCCTCTTTCATATCAGCATTTAATTGATCGAGTAATGCCACTGAAATCACCTATTTAAATATTAGTATTTGTTACGCTTATTAGCTGTTTTACGAGCTGCTTCAGATTTTTGTTTACGTTTGATACTCGGTTTAACGTAATATTCACGTTTACGAGCTTCAGTAAGGGTACCTACTTTAGATACTTCTCTCTTAAAACGACGTAATGCATCATCTAATGATTCGTTTTTTCGAACTACAGTTTTAGCCACCACTAACCCTCCTTCCGCTTCGCTACGATTAACAGTAATATTATACTACATATATCGTCGTCTGTAAACAAAACAAAATAAATTCATTAAAATGATTTTATCTATTTTATGTTATAATAATTACTGACAATTATAGTAAACTAATTACTAGTAAACAATTAAACTATTAAAGGTGGAGTTTTATGAAATTTATAACGAATATACCGGCTGATCGTTTCAATGCATTTGCTGCTAAACATCAAAAAAATCATTTTTTACAAAGTTACGAATGGGGAGTTTTTAAATCAAAGTCACCCGATTGGTCTTTCGATACCGTTGGACTAGAAGACGAGAATGGTCAACTAGTTGCTGGGGCCCTTGTTTTACTTCGACAACTTCCTCTCATTAAGCGTCCATTTATCTACATTCCCCGAGGATACTTAATCGACTTCAGTCAAAAACAACTTGTAGAAACTTTTACCAAATCCATGAAACAGTATGCTCAACAGAAAAAAGCTATTTTCATTAAAATTGATCCTGATATTAAATATATTGACCGTACGGTTGATGGTGAAAAGATCCAAGGTGGACTCGATAATCAGCAACTTGTTCAACATCTCATTGATTTAGGATACCGTCATCTTGGATTTACACAAGACTTTGATTCAAGTATACAACCTAGATACACCTTTCGATTAGACTTAACACCCTCAACAAAAGATCTTCTAAAAGGGTGTCAATCAAAAACACGTTATAATATCAAAGTGGCCCAGAAAAAAGGAATTGAAATTATTGAGGGGACACGCGAAGATTTAAAAACATTTGAATCCATCATGCGCGTTACAGGTGAACGAGACGGATTCTTAACACGTCCTCTTACTTACTTTGAAGATATGTACGATACGCTTGCCCCAAGCGGAATGTGTAAACTTTATTTAGCTAAACTAAATACTGAACAAGCTCTAACGAGTATTAAACAAGAGTTAAATCTCACAGAGAAATCGATTCAAAATTTGCAGGTTCAATTAGATAACGAAGAATTAACAGAAAAGAAGCGAATTAAACTTCAAAATAAACTTGAACCTGAATTAAATAAACAAAAAAACCTCATTCAACAACAGGAAGAATTAAAGAAATTATACGATCAACATCCAGAAGGTATCACCATGTCGGGAATTATTACAACCTATTTTGGTAATAAATCATGGTACTTATACGGCGCAAGTGATAATGTTTATCGCGAGTTTATGCCAAACTACGATATTCAATGGGTTGCTTTCACCGAAGCTAAAGAGGCTGGATATGAAATTTATGACTTTTTTGGTATTAGTGGTAAGACAGATGAGTCTGATCCCTTATATGGACTTTACCGATTTAAAAAGGGATTTGGTGGGGAGTTTACCGAATTCATCGGCGAGTTTGACTACGTTATTTCACCATTAGGGTATTGGATTTGGACTAAACTCCTTCCAGAATTCAAAAAATTCAAGAAAAAATTACGTAATAAAAAACATTAATTCTAAAAAAAGACCTACTAACGTGTAGGTCTTTTTTTCTATCCGATATTTAATCGTTTGCGTAAAATTGTTTTAGCTACTTCTCGATCATCAAGTTCAATATTCCCGCTTTTCCAGTACTGTAACTTTTCATGTCCACGACCCGCAATTAAAACAATATCATTTTTCTTCGCTTTATTAATTGCAGCCTCAATTGCTTTTATTCGATCAACAATAACCTCATAGGTTTGTTGATCTATTCCCTCAGTCATCTCATTTAAAATATCGACAGGATTTTCCGAATGAGGATCATCGGTCGTAAAAATAACATCATCTGCATAATCTACTGATAACTTAGCGATAACAGGGCGCTTTGTTCGATCACGATCTCCTGGACAACCAATGACGACTTTCACTGAATTTTTCTTAATATCATTCACAAATTCTAATACCTTCTCAACTCCATCAGGCGTATGTGCATAATCAACGATAACTGTAAAATCCTGACCCTCATTAATCAATTCCATTCGTCCATCGACTGGAGTTAACGTTGCTATTAAATCAACCACCTGCTGTAGTGGCATTCCCGCTGAATATGCAGATGCCATGGCCCCTAACACATTATGCACGTTAAATATACCAAGTAATGGTGTCTTCACCGGGTACGTTCCCTCAGGAGTAGCTAAGGTAAACGTCGTACCTGAAGTTGTCATCTTAACATCTAATGCCCTGAAATCTGCCTCCGTATTAATCGCAAATGTATAGTAAGAGATTCCATCCTTTTCAAGACGTTCCACTATTTTTTTCCCGTAAACATCATCTATATTAATAATCCCATATCCATCCCGTTTTAACATCGTAAATAATTTATATTTTGCTTCAAAGTACTCATCCATTGTCGGGTGAAAATCTAAGTGTTCCGGCGTTAAATTAGTGAACAGAGCGACTTTAAATTGACAATAGTCAACGCGATGGAGCTCCAATGCATGCGACGAAACTTCAATCGCAACATTTCTTACCCCTGCCTCTACCATGTCATAAAATGTTCGCTGTAAACTTAATGGTTCTGGTGTCGTATTCTTCGGTTCTAAAAAGGTATCTGCATAACGGATTCCATTTGTTCCGATATAGCCAACATGCCCTTCAAATCCAGTTAATAAATGCTCTAAAATATAGGCTGATGTTGTTTTCCCGTTTGTTCCGGTTAAACCAAATAATTCGAGTTTCTCTGTAGGCTTTCCAAACATTAAGTGAGCCAAACGTGGTAATTCTACTTTTGTATCTTTCACAATAATTTGGGGAATCGTTACCCCTTCTACTAAATGTTCACCTACAATCGCCACTGCTCCAGCATCTTCTGCCGCCTTAGCAAATTGATGACCATCGACTGTATACCCTTTAATACATACGAATAAATCGCCTGCCTTAACTCGTCGATTATCAGTCTCGATTCCCATTATCTCTAAATCATAGTCTACATCAAATAATAATTTAATATTCATATGTTCACCCCTCATTAACAACTATTTCACCCTGACAGATCGGATAATCCGCTTTCACAACTTTAACAGGGACAACCTCCCCAATTAAATGAGTTTCTCCCTTAAACTCTACTTTTACATAATTACTTGCATGTCCAACCAAATATCCCTCTTTTGTATGCGACTTTTCTTCTGGAATGACTTGTAATACTTCTCCTTCACACGAACTAGCATACTCTTTAGCTAATTGTTCACTTAAAGCTAATAATTGATTAACACGCATTGATTTAACTAACTCAGGCACCTGATTTTCCATACGTGCAGCAGGTGTTCCATTACGCACAGAATAAGGAAAGACGTGTAGCTCTGAGAAACCAATACGTTTAATTGTTTCTAATGTTTCATTAAATAATTCTTCTGTTTCACCTGGGAAACCAACGATAACATCCGTCGTAATAGCTAAATTATCAAATAACTCTCTTAATTCCGCCACTTTTTCTTCAAACTCAGCTAATGTATACGGGCGTTTCATCCCTTTTAAAATTTCATTTGAGCCCGCTTGAATTGGCATGTGAAGATGGTTAACAATTTTATCCGATTTTTTCATCGCTTCAATGACATCATCGGTTACTTCTGAAGCCTCAATCGAAGAAATACGAATACGTTTAAGTCCTTCAATTTCTACGAGATCCATTAATAGTTGACCAAAACTATAATCTTCTAAGTCTTCCCCGTACGCTGCGGTATGAATTCCCGTTAACACAACCTCGCAGTGTCCATGATCAACAAGTTGTTTCACTTGATCAATAACCACTTCCGGTTTTTGTGAACGAACCGTTCCACGCGCCCACGGGATAATACAATATGTACAAAAGTTATTACATCCATCTTGAATCTTTAAGGTCGCACGTGTACGATCTGAGAACTGTGTAACATTTAATGTTTCAAAACCATCGACTTTAAACACATTTTGAATATGTGAAATTGGCTGACGTTCCTCACGGTATTTTTGTACAAGGGCTGGGATTTGATCACGGCCATGAGTACCAATGACGATATCTACACCATCAATATCCATAATTTCTTTAGGTTTGGTCTGCGCATAGCACCCCATAACGCACATAACAGCTTCAGGGTTGCGGCGGATAGCGCGTCGGATCACTTGACGACTCTTTTTATCCCCAGTATTAGTAACCGTACATGTATTAATAATATAAACATCTGCTACTTCTTTAAAATCTACCTTCTCATATCCCTCGTTTTTAAATAATTCCCAAACAGCTTCTGTTTCATAATGGTTTACTTTACATCCTAACGTATGAAATGCTACAGTTGGCATCCACATCAATCCTTTCTCTTCTCTTGTTGTTAATTAAAGTTCTAATGCATAAGAGATAGCACTCATCACATAGATAGGAGCTGTTTCAGTCCTTAAGATACGTGCTCCTAATGCACAAGGTTTAAATCCGGACTCAATGAGCAATCGCTCTTCGCTTTCACTAATTCCACCTTCTGGCCCTATAATGACTAACATTTTTTCACCTGGTGAAATTTCGGTTAATGACTGTTTTAATTGCGATAAACGTCCCTGTTTAGCAATTTCTTCATAGGCAAACAGACAAACATCATACTCCGAGGCTTTCGCAATTAATTGTTTTAATGAATGAAGAGGAAATACTTCAGGCACCATCTGTCGGTGCGATTGTTCGGCCGCTTCTTTCGCAATTTTATTCCAACGCTCTAGTCTCTTCAGTGACTTTTTCTCATCCAATTTCACCACTGAGCGATCCATGATCAGAGGAATAAACGCAAAAGCACCACACTCGGTAGCCTTTTGGATAACCCATTCAAACTTATCACCTTTTGGCAACCCCTGAGCAATAGTAACATCAATGGGTAATTCTGTTTCCGATGCTACCTTTGAGTCTAATTTAACTTTAATTTCTTGTCCATCCATTTGCTCTATTGTCGATAAATAACAGACTTTGTCCTCATTACAAATAATAACTTGATCTGATAACCCCATTCTCATAACTCTAGAAATGTGGTGCGCATCATCGCCTGTAATAACCGCCATTTGATCATGAAATTGATGATTTTTTAAAAAATAACGTTGCATCTTACATCCTCCAACAGCTAATTTTTTATAATTTTAGGCTGATTGAGGCATAGCCACAATCGCTATCCAACCATTTTTTTCTTTAATTTGACAAATCTTAAATTGATGATGATTTAATGCTTCAACCACCAATTCCTTCTCATGTTCAACGATTCCCGAACAAATAAAAGGACGATTAGATGGTAAAACTTTTTTGACATCAGCTAACATTCCAATGATAATTGGCGCTAAGATATTAGCCACCATAAGCGTCGGTTTTTCATCTAGTGCATTTACACCATCAATTAAATTATTTTTTTCAACACATATATTTTGACAGTGATTTAATGCAACATTTTCTTTCGCTCGAATAACAGCCATCGCATCCAAATCCACCGCATACACTGATTTTGCACCTAATTTAGAAGCTGCAATCGCCAAAATTCCTGATCCGGTTCCAACATCTACGACCACTTGATTTTGATCAACATACTCTTCAATTAACTCTAAACAAAGCTGTGTAGTTTCGTGGGTTCCAGAACCAAAAGCCATACCTGGATCTAACATAATTTCAACTACATTAGGATCAGTTGTTGGTTCTAACCATGACGGTTTAATCACTAAACGCTCCGTAATTTCGATAGGTTGATAATGTTTTTTCCAACTATTGGCCCAGTCCTCCTCATCTAACTGACGAATTTGAAGGAGTTGTTGCGATTCATTTAAATTTAATAATTGCGTCCTTACATATTCTAATTGATGCTCGATATCAGGAGTTACGGCAAGATATCCCTTTATAACAACCCCTTCTTTCGGATAATCATCGGGATTAAGACGATAAATCTCACCAAATTGATCTTCATGCGCCTCTGTTAATGTATGAGAGTCCTCAACTAGAACCCCTTTTGAACCAGCTTCAATAAAAATATTGCTGACTAAATCGTAAGATTCATGACTCGTATGAAAACTTAATTCCAACCAGTTCATTACTTCACCTCTATTTCAAATTATTGAGCTAGTATCACTTACAATCATTTTATAACATTCTAGCCACTTTTTATATTTTTTTATTATATCATAAAATAATCTAAACATAAAATTTTGTCATTCATCGCTTAAAAAAGAGGTTGCAAGATCATTATCTCACAACCCCTTCACTTATTTAAAAGCTTTTTTTAATCGATCCCAAATTGACCCTGTTTTATCCTCTAACTGATCAAATTCATTCAATAGTTCTCTTTGACGATGATTTAATTTCTTTGGAACAACAAGTTTTACTTTAACGTAAAGATCACCTGTCATCTCACGGTTAATGTATTTAATTCCCTTATTACGTACCCTAAATTCTGTTCCTGGTTGTGTTCCTTCTGGAATTTTCAACGCGACCTTACCGTTTAAGGTTGGTACTTCAACCTCGGCACCTAGGGCTGCTTGAGAGAATGAAATTGGAATTTCACATCGAAGGTCATAGCCATCTCTGACAAAGAAGTCATGTGGTAAAACACGGAATGCAACATATAAATCTCCGCTTGGACCACCATTTCTACCTGCCTCTCCTTGACCACTTAGGCGAATTTGTTGTCCATCATCAATTCCCGCAGGAACCTTAACCTCAATTGTTTTTGTTTTATTGACTGTTCCACGTCCGTGACAAGCATCACAACGGTGTTTAATTTTCTTACCATCTCCGTGACAATCCGGACAAACACTTTGTGTTTGAACTCGTCCTAAAATAGTATTTTGGACTTCTGTTACACGTCCGCTACCGTTACATCTTGTACATGTTTCAATATCATCTTTTGAGCGAGCACCACTTCCACCACATTTTGTACACTCTTCTTCACGTGTCACTGAAATTTCTTTTGTTGCACCAAAGGCTGCCTCTTCAAAAGAAATAGTAATCGATTGTTGTAAATCATTTCCTCGTTGTGGAGCATTCGGATTTCGGCGGCCGGCTCCGCCACCAAATCCTCCGAAGCCTCCTCCAAACATACTTTCAAAAATATCCCCGATATCCTCGAAGCCTCCGGCTCCACCGAATCCGCCAAATCCTCCGAAGCCACCGGCTCCACCGAATCCTTCAGCTCCAGCGTGTCCAAATTGATCATAAGCCGCACGTTTTTGTTCGTCACTTAAAACATCATAGGCTTCCTGTACTTCTTTAAATTTTTCTTCCGCATTTTCCTCTTTCGAAACGTCCGGATGGTATTGTTTTGCCAATTTACGATATGCACGTTTAATTTCGATATCACTTGCCGTTTTTGAAACCCCAAGGATTTCATAATAATCACGTTTTGCCACGTCTTTACCCTCCTCTTCTTCTACTTTCCTAACTATATCATAAAAAAAGTCAAAGTCATAGTAGACTTTGACTTTTCACTTTTTTATTATACTTCTTTGTATTCAGCGTCTACAACTGAATCATCGCCTGAATTTCCTTCACCTTGTGCAGCCCCTGCAGCTTCTGCTGCTTTAGAATACACGCGAACTGCTAATTCTTGAGCAACTTTTTCAAGTTCTTCTTTTTTCGTTTTAATTTCATCCACATTACCTTCGCTTAATGCTTTTTGTAATGCTTCAACACCTGATTCAACATTAGCTTTTTCTTCAGCCGTTACTTCGTCACCTAATTCGCTAACTGATTTTTGTGCAGCAAAAATTAATTGCTCAGCTTCATTACGAATTTCAGCTTGCTCTTTACGTTTTGCATCCGCATCCGCATTTTCTTCTGCTTCACGAACCATACGATCGATTTCCTCGTCTGTTAATCCTGATCCCGAAGTAATAGTAATACGTTGTTCTTTTTGTGTTCCTAAATCTTTCGCTTTAACATTAACGATACCATTTGCATCAATATCAAATGTTACTTCAATTTGAGGAATTCCGCGAGGTGCCGCAGGGATATCACCTAATTGGAAGCGTCCTAATGTTTTATTATCGCTTGCCATTGGACGTTCACCTTGTAAAACGTGAATATCTACAGCTGGTTGGTTATCAGCAGCCGTTGAGAAAACTTGTGATTTTGAAGTTGGAATTGTTGTGTTACGTGGAATTAAGACAGTCATAACTTGTCCCATTGTTTCAATACCTAAAGATAATGGAGTTACGTCTAATAATAAGATGTCTTTAACGTCCCCTTGTAAGACTCCACCTTGGATTGCAGCTCCCATTGCAACAACTTCATCAGGATTTACCCCTTTATTTGGTTCTTTTCCTAATTCATTTTTAATTGCCGCTTGAACTGCAGGAATACGAGTTGATCCACCTACTAATAATACTTGATCTAAATCATTTGCTGTCATTTTTGCATCTTTTAATGCTTGGCGAACTGGTCCCATTGTACGTTCAACTAATGGAGCAGTCATTGCATCAAATTGCGCACGAGATAATGTTTTTTCTAAGTGTAATGGTCCTGTCGCATTCATAGAAATGAAAGGTAATGAAATTTGAACAGATGTTACACCTGATAAGTCTTTTTTAGCTTTTTCAGCCGCATCTTTTAAACGTTGCATCGCCATTTTATCCGCTGATAAATCAACACCTGTTTCAGATTTAAATTCTTTAACTAACCAATCAATGATTACTTGGTCGAAATCATCTCCACCTAAACGATTATCACCAGCCGTTGCTAAAACTTCGAATGTTCCATCTGCTAAGTCTAAGATAGAAACGTCAAATGTTCCTCCACCTAAATCGTAAACTAAGATAATTTGCTCTTTATCTGTTTTATCTAATCCATAAGCTAACGCAGCAGCTGTTGGTTCATTAATAATACGTTTTACATCTAAACCAGCAATACGTCCAGCATCTTTTGTCGCTTGACGTTCAGCATCGTTAAAATAAGCTGGTACAGTAATAACCGCTTCCGTTACTGGCTCTCCTAAATATGCCTCAGCCGTTGCTTTTAAGTTTTGTAAAATAATCGCTGAGATTTCTTGTGGTGTATATTCTTTACCTTCAATTGTCACTTTATGATTTGTACCCATATGACGTTTGATAGACATGATTGTATTTGGATTTGTAATTGCTTGACGTTTTGCTACGTCACCTACTTGACGTTCGTCACCTTTAAATGAAACAACAGATGGTGTTGTACGAGAACCTTCTGGATTCGCAATAACCTTAGCTTCTCCACCTTCCATTACAGAGACACATGAATTTGTTGTTCCTAAATCGATACCAATAATTTTACCCATAGAGATTCATCCTCCTAATCTATTTTTATTCGCTTACTTTCACCATCGACGGGCGAATCACGCGATCTTTTAACTTATATCCTTTTTGTAACTCTTGTAAAACAATACCTGAAGCTACACCTTCAACAGACTCCTGCATCACCGCTTGGTGAACAGTTGGATCGAAAGCCACACCTTCTGCTTCGATGACTTCAACGCCTTCTTGTTTTAACGCCTCTACAAGTTGAGCGTGAATCATCTTAAAGCCTGTTAAAAATGTTTTTGTACTTTCATCTTCAACGGTTGTCGCTAAAGCGCGCTCAAAGTTATCAATCGCTGGAATAATGCTTGTTACGATTGATTGGGAACGATACTTCATTTCACGTGTACGTTCTTCATTCATTCGACGTTTAAAGTTTTCAAGCTCAGCAGCATTTCTTAATAATTGATCTTTTAAATCTTCAATTTGTTGCTTTAAACTTTCTGTTTCCGAAACTTCTTCAACAACTTCTGTTGTCTCTTCATTTTCTTGACAACACGTTGATTCATTTTCTTCGATAGTTGTTTCGTCTAATTCCTCAACTGATTGGGCTTCCTTATTCAATCGTCCCACCTCCTATTTATATAAATCAGACATAATGCGAGCGACCTGTTCTAACAGAGGAATAATCTTGCGATATTCCATTCGAGTGGGTCCCAAAACGGCAATCTTACCAAATTCATAATCATTAATTTGATAAGGAACTGTAATGAGTGTACAATCCTCCATCGCCTTAATCTCATTTTCCTGTCCAATTTTGACCGTTAATTGGTGGCTATCTTCATCGGCCTCTATCACTTTAACAATTTCGTCGGCTTCTATCATATTAAATAAATGATAAGCTTTATCTAAATCGTTAAATTCGGGTTGCTTCAGTATATTTGATTTTCCACTTAAAATATAGTTATGTTGATTTAATGACTGAGTCAAAAGTTGTAACATGGCATACATAATCTCTTCCTTATAAGAAATGAAATCATGCAGTTGATTTTCAAAACTCTCAGTCAATTTTTCTTGAACCCGACCGATGTATTCACCGACTAATAATTCATCGAGCGCCTTAATAATAGTCTCCATTCGTGCAATGTCCATATCTTCAGGTAATGTAACTGTTCGGCTTTCAACATGCCCTTGATCCGTAATTAAAACAAATACCGCTTGGCGTGCAGAAATTGGAACAAACTGAATTTTTTTCACCCGACTGTAATCCCTAGAGGGACCAAGTAAAATAGACGTATAATTTGTTAAGCTTGATAGGAGACGCACCGCTTCTTTAATTGTGGTTTCGCGCTCAAATTGTTTTTGTTCTAACAATTGTTTAAATATTCCTACCTCTGGTGTCGTTTCTATTGGTTCTTGATTGATGATAAAATCTACATAATAACGATAACCCTTTTGACTAGGAACACGTCCACTTGATGTATGAGTTTTTTCAATAAATCCTAAATCCTCTAAATCAGCCATATCATTACGGATAGTAGCCGCGGAGAAATTCAAATCCTCCTTTTTAGAAAGGACCCTAGAACCAACAGGTTGTGCAGTCTGTATGAACTCTTCTACAATTGCCTTTAAAACTAATATCTGCCGTTCTGTTAGCAATGTAAACACCTCTTTTAGCACTCCTCATCATCAAGTGCTAATACAATTATATATCTTCCTATTAGCACTGTCAACAATTAAGTGCTAATTTTTTTATTTTCTATTTCATTTTATTCTTTTACCCTATCCCCTCTGTTTAAACATAAAAAAAGAGGCTACTTCTTCAGTATATCCTCTTTTTTCTTTTTTATTATTTATTTGTTTCAATTAATGATAATAATGAAGCTTTTGGTTGGAAACCTACCGTTTGTTGAATAGCTTGACCATCTTTAAACAAAATTAATGTTGGAATTGACATGACTTGATATTCTGCTGCCACTTCTTTACAATGATCAACGTTAACTTTTACAACCTTCGCTGTTTTTTCAACTTCCTGTGCTAATTCGTCTAAAACAGGAGCGATCATTTTACAAGGCCCACACCAATCGGCATAAAAATCAACTAATACTAATCCATCTGCAATTTCATTTGCAAATGACTCTTCTGTCGCATGAATAACTGACATCTATATTCCTCCTCTTATCTTTCTTTCTAAAATTAAGTATAACATATTCCCATGAAATTACAAATACCTTGCACTTTCTTTCCTATTATCTCACAATATTTTAAATCTATCCTCATTCATTAGATGAAATGTAAATCCTACAGCTTTAGATTGATATTGCTTCGCCTTCTCTTTAATTCTTTAATTTAAGATACAGGCAATGGTTCCTCACCCTCAAATACTTATCATTTTCTTCTATACTTGACAAGATTCCTCAGCGGTTTTTATAATAATTTTAATAAGTAAAAGGAGGAATACGTATGTTGACATTTACCGAAATAACACCCCAAGATATTAAGGAATTAGCCCAACTCTTTATTGAGACATTTAATAGTAGTCCATGGAATGAGCAATGGACGACGGAGACCGCCGAAAAAAGATTATCTCAAATGATTCATGTGGAATCCTTTTACGGTTTGAAAGCTTTTTTTGATGGGGAGCTATGCGGCTTAATTTTAGGTTGTATGGAACAGTACGATCATCATATTAATTTTTATCTACGAGAATTTTGCATTAAAAACTCTTTACAGGGGAAAGGAATTGGAACACTTATTTTAAAAACCTTTGAGGAAAAACTGATTCAAAATGATGTTAAAGAACTTTACTTATGTACAGCTAGAAACAGTACTGCTGAACTCTTTTATCACAAAAATAAATATGAGGAAGATAAAAAGTTGTTACTTCTCTCTAAGCAACTCTAATCCCGATTTTCTCTCGATCTTATTCAAAAAGCTGACTTCAACAATGGGTTGAAGTCAGCTTTTCATTTTTACTTTAACTCGACAACCGTCGCACCAGTTCCACCTTCACCAGCACCACCAAATCTGAATGAGGCCACATGTTTATTTTGTTTTAAATATTTATGAACACCTTGACGGAGAGCCCCTGTTCCGTGCCCATGGATAATTGTCACCGTTTGATATCCCGCTAACAATACTTCATCCATATATTTATCTAAACGTAACATGGCGTCTTCATAACGTTCACCTCGTAAGTCAAGTTGAATCCCTATGTCTGTTCGACGCTTATGAATCATTTTACCTTTAGCCGTATCCTTTTTCTTTACAGATTTACGTAAATACTCTAGGTCATCCGCCTTAATATTTACCTTCATCATGCCAAGCTGAACCATCCATTCTCCATTTTTAGTTTGTTCAATTAATTCCCCTTGACGATTGAGTGAAAGTACCATAACTTCATCTCCCGGCTTCAATGGAGCCTTGTTACGGGCCTTACGTTTAAACTGCTCGGCTTGCTTTGCCTCTGAGGCCTTTAAAGCAGTTAACTTCTCTGTTAATTCATGATCCTTTATCGTCAAGTCTGCCGCCTTTTTGGCTTGGCGTAAATCAGCGACAATTTGTTCTGCCTCTTCCTTAGCCTGGCGAATATTTTCAAATGCCTCTTTTTTTATTTGCTCTAATAATTTTTCTCGCTCCGCCTCAAATTTAGCAATTTTTCGCTCATAGTCTAAGCGCATTTGTTCAACTTCCTGATTTTGCTGTTGAAGACCTTGAATTTCTCGATCAAGTTCTAATCCTCGATCCTCTAACTTAGTAATTAAATCCGTTAACTCTGTCTTAGTTGTTTCAACTCGCGTACGAGCTGCCTCTAAAATTGCCTCTTTTAAGCCAAGACGTTTGGAAATCTCAAAGGCATTTGAACGTCCCGGAACGCCAACTAACAGACGATAGGTAGGTGATAAAGTTTCAATATCAAATTCAACAGAAGCATTAATTACATCATCACATTCATAAGCATAAGCCTTCAACTCAGGATAATGGGACGTTGCAATAGTCCTTGCTCCTCTGACCTTTACATAGTCTAAAATAGAAATGGCTAGCGAGGCCCCCTCTTTCGGATCTGTTCCCGCTCCTAATTCGTCAAAAAGAATTAAGCTATTCACCGTCAAGCGCTCCATAATACGAACAATATTAGTCATATGAGAAGAAAAGGTTGATAAACTCTGTTCGATACTTTGTTCATCACCAATATCAGCAAAAACATGGTCAAAAATAGCTAACTGTGAAGAAGCATGCGCAGGAATCAAAAGTCCAGACTGCGCCATCAACGTCAGTAAACCTACCGTTTTTAATGTGACCGTTTTTCCTCCGGTATTAGGACCGGTAATCACAATTGTTGTGTATTCATCACCAATTTCAATGTCATTTGCGACCACTGTACGCGCATCAATCAACGGGTGTCTTGCCCCGACAAGACGTATAATCCCCTTTTGGTTCATCTTTGGACGTATTCCGTGAATAAGGCGGGCATATTTCCCCTTAGCAAACATAAAGTCAATTTCACTTAAAACGTCGACATTAACAGATAATTCGTCCACAAACTTTTTAACCTCTTCTGTTAATGCCCTTAAAATACGCTCAATTTCGCGACGTTCTTCCACATGGTATTCTTGTAACTTATTATTTAAATCCACCACTTCTTTTGGTTCAATAAAATACGTATTTCCCGAAGACGACTGATCATGTACGGTTCCACCAAATGTATTTTTAGCTTCCGCACGCACGGGAACAACGTATCGCTCATTTCGAATCGTTACAATTCCATCGGTTAATTTATTTCGACGTTCAGCCACAACCTGATTTAACTTCTCTTTAATTCGACTTTCCGTTGCTTGAATCGCTCGTCGGATGGTACGCAGCTCAGGTGAGGCGCTATCTAAAACGGATCCCGTTTCATCAATACAATCATTAATGGCTGATTGCAAACGATTTAGTGAGACTAGACTGTCTACCTGTGACATAAAAATTGGGGCCTCAACTTTTATATCTGTTAACCGATCCGAAAACGCCTTAAGTTGAGAAACGGCATATAATAGTCGGCTAATACTTAAAAGTTCGTTTGCACTCAGTAACGCCGAAATTTTAGCTCGTTTAATCGGTTCCGTAATATCACTTACACCCCCGAGCGGAGCCTCACCCAATGCTAAAATAATCTTTAATGCTTCATCTGATTGATTTAACGTATACTCTACCTGCTTCTCATCTGTAGAGGGCATTAATAAAGCTACCCGCTTTAATCCTAGTGATGACGCACATAATGATTCAACTGTCTGTTTAATTTTATGAAATTCTAATATTTGAATGGCTTGTTTCATTCATCTCACTCCAACTGCCTAAAAAATGCAAATATATTATCGATGTTATTTTATCACAAATTTACCTAAAAACCTAGCCATGTCTATTGATGACATCCACTCATTAAAAATATATAATCTCTTTTATTATTTCACTTCATTGAAATTTTTATTCCCGGCCCTGCGTCCCTTACGGAAAAAGATTATATTTTCATAGGAAACATCTCCTTTTTCTGTTAAAATCATACTAGACACTGAAGAAAGGCAGGAAAGACTATGGCCACTATTACATTAACTGTTTCTCAAGAAAAATTAGAAAAAATGTACCTGCATTATAGCAAACATATCGTTAAAATTCCTAACCATACACTATTCCAAGCAAAAACGGCAAACTGTACAATTACAGCCTATCTAAGTAAAAAAGTAGTTTTTCAAGGAAAATCACCTGAAGTAGAAGCTAAACAATGGGGATCTTCTGCTCAATCAACTCCTAAAACAACGATATCACACTCACAACTTCCCGAACAAATCGCAACAATGAGTGCCGTCGGATGCGATGAAGTTGGCACAGGCGATTATTTTGGACCATTAGTCGTTTGTTGTGCCTACGTCCCGCAGGATCAAATAAAAAAACTTCAAGACATGGGAGTTAAAGATTCTAAAGCATTAAAAGATAGCGAAATTTTGCACCTTGCCAAACAAATCGAACCCTATATTAAACACCAGGTTCTTATTCTACCTAATCAAAAATATAACGAGATGATAGACCGGGGAATGAATGCAAATTCAATTAAAGCTTTTTTACACAATCAAGCTTTACTGAAACTTACCGCTTCGCTTAACCCCTACCCAGAGTATTTAATTATGGATGAATTTGTTAATGAAAGAAAGTATTTTGAATACTTAACCCAACTGCCTAAACAATCTCCTATCATTAAAGATCACCTGTATTTTATACAAAAAGGTGAATCTGTTCATATAGCCGTAGCAGCAGCATCTATTTTAGCACGCGCCTCATTTGTCAAATATATGTCCATTATGAGTAAAAAATTAAACTTTGAGTTACCTAAAGGTGCTGGAGATCCAGTTGATGTAGCAGGACGTCGACTTATCCAACAACTCAATACGCAACAGTTTAAGGACCTAACAAAATGGCACTTTGCTAACACAAAAAAAATTATAAAATAAAAAAAGTTCGCGATGCGAACTTTTTTTATTGAACCCATTCATTTGGATCAAGTTTTAAACGCTGTTTAAACACTTCTAACTTTTCTATTTGGTGGGTTTGATAATAATAGGCCATAACACTACGGTTATAAGTACTATAATCTGTTTGACTTGTTAAATAGGCCCCACGGTTAAAAAGCCCCGTGATTAAAATAAGTAAGGTTGCTCCAGCTAAAAATGTACGTGAGATATAATACGACTGTTTGGGCACACCTAAAATACTTGCGATTAAAAAGCCTCCTAAAAAACCTCCTAAGTGTCCATAAACATCAATACCCGGCTCAATTATGATCCAAAAAATTGAAAAGATTAAAATAGGAAACACTAATGTGCGAACAAAGTGCATAAATATTTTTCGCTGTTCTAGCCCTAAAAATAAAATCGCTCCTAATAACCCATAGGCAACGGTAGAGGCACCAATAGATAACCCTTCTACAAAGGCATAACTACACAAATTACCAAAAATAGCGGAGCCAATCATTAATATAATCATTCGCCACCACCCAAAAACGTGCTCTACCATCCGTCCAAATTGATAAATAAATACCACGTTAAATAGAAGATGCATTAAATCAAAATGTAAAAAGGATGGCGTTAATAACCGATAATAATCCCCCGATAATATGAGCGGATTATATTTTGCCCCATAATTAATAGCAATTGGAACGAGCCATTCCTTTATCGGTTGAAGATGTAAAAAAAGGAAGACCGCTGTTAAAACGATTAAAAATGTATACGTGACGATTGCCCGTGATTGAAACATTAACATGTTCTTGACATGAAGTGCCTTCTCTTTTGTCGACTCATGCATCTGAGCCATGACCTGTGCCATGGGTTGCTCAAGCTCAGCAGATTGCAAATGAGAAAAAAGTTGCTGCAACTCGACATTTTTTTTAAAGTCACTCGCTTCATTAATATCAATTACCTTTAAATAATGGCGATCATCATTTAATAAATGGGGGCGTGTAGGATTAATATTAAGAATAAGAACATTTAATCGTCCCATTAAATAACGACGACGAAGGCGAGCACGTATCACATGCACCTGTTTAAAAAGTTGTGTTGTTTGTTCTTCATTAAACATACTCCGCTGATTAAGATAAATGAGTTGTACCGTTGGATGCGATAAATTTTCTAACCAAACATCTCGCTCATTTCCAACATACACATAACCTTCCTCTGACATTAAATAATGGACGATGTTCATCGCTAATTCACTTTGAATTTCTATCCGAATTTCTTTCATCACACCTCGATTTGTCATCTCATCATCACCCGTACCTATCCTAATTTTTCAAGGCTCTCAAGAGCTTCTTCAAAATAGGAAGGCAGTTCAGCCGAAAACTCTAAGTACTTTCCGGTTTTAGGATGATCAAAACCTAAAACTGCTGCGTGTAAAAATTGACCCCATTCACTACTAATTGTTTTACGTGGTCCGTATTGTGGATCTCCAGCTAAAGGATAACCGATATATTTCATATGAACACGGATTTGATGCGTGCGTCCAGTCTCTAAACGGCATTCAATTAAGGTAAAATTTTTGAAGCGACGTAACACTTTAAAGTGAGTAACTGCATGCTTTCCACCTTCGATTACCGTCATTTTTTTTCGATCCTTTGGATCTCGGCCAATCGGGGCATCAACCGTCCCATTATCATGAGGAATTTCGCCATGAACAAGGGCAATATACCGACGAGTTACTGTTTTTTCCACTAACTGATTAACAAGCGATTCATGCGCAAGGTCATTTTTTGCCACCATGAGTAAACCTGATGTATCTTTATCAATACGATGCACAATTCCTGGACGTAAAACCCCATTTATTCCTGATAAATTTTTTGCTTGAGCCATTAATCCATTTACAAGTGTTCCACTCATACTTCCTGGAGCAGGATGAACAACCATACCTGATGGTTTGTTCACTACCATTACATAGTCGTCTTCATAGACAATATCTAAATCCATGTCTTCTGGAACAACATCCAACGCTTCTGGTTCGGGAATAGTTAGATGGATTTGATCATTCAAACGGCATTTATAGTTTGCTTTTTCCACTTTTTCATTGATCAGGACTTTTTTATCCTTAATTAATTGTTGAATATACGAGCGGGATAAATCGCTAAATAATTCACTTAATACTTTATCTAGTCGAACACCTACTAACTCCTCTGGTACGATTACTAATTCTTGGTCCATAAATTGCACGTCCTTTCCATAAAGCAAAACTACCCTTTATAACCTCCCCGTTTATCTTTTCATATCATTTTTAATGTTATCCGCGTTTTTTAACATCTAAAACAGCATCAATTCCCATTAATAAAACACCTATACACAAGGCACTATCGGCAATATTAAAGATAGGAAAATCATACCCAAAAATATAAACATTAATAAAATCGGTGACTTGCTGATAAAGCACACGATCAATTAAATTTCCTAGGGCTCCCCCTAAAATTAACGATAACGCAATTAAAAGCAATTTTTCTTTTTTAACATCTAACTTTTTAATCCATAGAACAACCATTGTGACGACTAAAACTGTAACGACATAGAAGAAAATCATTTTACCTTGTAATATTCCCCAAGCAGCCCCCTGGTTACGGTGCGACGTCAAATATAAAAAATGATCAATTAATGGGATAGATTGACCAATTGTCATATATTTCATCACTAAAAATTTAGATAATTGGTCAATAATTAGTGAGGAAACAACGATAAAAAAAGAAAGCCACATTTATTTCACTACTCCTTTATTCTTCATTTTACCTTGACATTTCACCATTATAACAAACAATTTATTTTTTGTATACATTCCCCAATCCTTACCAAGATATCTCGACATTCAGTCCATCTTATTCCTTTAATTCGAGTTGAATAGAAACTGCTATTGTTCCCATTTGACGATAGGTGACACCTGCCGCATCTAACATTCGTTTAGAAGCCAACGTACTATCCGTATTCGCATATTTGTCACTCATAAAGATAATTTCATCAATTCCAGACTGGATAATATATTTTGCACACTCATGACAAGGAAATAACGAAACATATAATCGACATCCACTTAAATTTCCAGTGCTATTTAAAATTGCGTTTTGCTCAGCATGGACAACATACGGATATTTTGTTTTTAGAAAATCCCCTTCACGTTCCCATGGAAATTCTTGATCTGAACACCCTCTTGGAAATCCATTATAACCAATTCCTACAATACGATTTTTTTTATTAACAATGCATGCTCCAACTTGGGTTTGAGGGTCCTTGCTTCTCATCGCCGATAAGAGTGCAATCCCCATAAAATATTCGTCCCAACTTAAATAAGTTTCCCGCATTTATTAAGGCACCTCCAACTCTTCTGTTTTTACTATCTACTCTATGACCACCTTTTGTTGATCAGAGAAAAATTGCTACTATCGATCCTGTCAGTCTTTTTACCTTAGGAAGCGCCTAACGAACAACATCTTCTCAGATATTTCTTTTCCACCATGAATCATAGGCTTATTCTGAATAAATATTTAAAATATTAGCTTCTATTTTATCTTGAGAACTAGTCTTAGAACGTGTTAATGATTGTATTTGGTAATCTAAATTTTCGTTAATTAACGTAAACTTTCCAGTTAATTGTTCCACCTCTAAGTGTTTCAAGTAAAGATTTTCTCCAGTGAAATCACCGTTTACCGTTTCAGCGGATAACCTTCCTCCATCTAAGTCAGATAATTGAAATTCACCATTCACTGTTTCAAATGAAAACTCATCTGAGTCAACTTGATTAACTTTTAAGGCTCCATTCACAGCTTCTAAATCAAGAGATGTTAAAAATTCACTCTTGTTTACAAAGATATGTCCATTTACTAGCTCCAACTCACCTTCTTTAAAGGTAGAACGAGTCACACTAATCTGTCCATTCACTACCTCAACATTTAAATCTCGTCCATCTGCTTCTAAGCAAACATTTCCATTCACCGTTTCTAAATCAAAATCGACGGTATCACCAGGAACCTGTATAGTAATCTTCGCTTTTTTCTCTTTCATGTCACCAAATGGCCAAATGAAAGGTTGTTTTTTTTCTTTGATCACGAGTTCCCTGTCAGTTCTATCCATCCGATAATGCTCTGGACGATCCGTACTGATTTTAACTCCTAGTTCTCCATTTTTCGATTTTTCAATCATAACATCCGCTTGAATTAATTCAACACTTACGTCAAAAGGTGTATCTACCGGCAATGTAAAGTAGCTTTCATGAATAGATTCCCCATTTGACCCTATTTCATACGATAAATTTGTTGTTCCCCCAAATCGAGGATCTAAAAATCTAGATAAAATATGATCAACTTTCATCGGTAAATCAATTACTCGAGTTAAAATTCCCGTTATTATTCCGGCAATAATTACACTCATTAAAATAATAGAAAACCCTTTAATCTTTCTCCCCATATAAATCCCCCCTAAAATACAACATAAGGAACTTGACGCTAAAATGGCCCCTCCGTGATAACACAAATTATTTAAAGTTTCTCTTCATTTTATGCAAAAATAATCAAAAATTTTCCTCTTTATCATTCATTAATAGAAAGGACAATAACCTAAAGGCTATTGTCCATCTGAATTATCCATTAACGACTTCTGAACAACGGTTACAAATTCCCGCTTCATCGATATCATCTACAATTAACCAACAACGTGCACATGTATGCCCTTCTGCTGCTTCGACGATAACCGATAATCCATCAAATTGTAACGCTTGATCTGGCGCCTGACCTTCTTCGATGACTAAGTCAGACACAATGAAAATTTGTTTTAAATCAGCGTTTAATGATTCTAATAATGCTTTCTTCGATGCGTCTGGATATAAATGCAATGATGCATTTAATGATTTACCAATAACCTTTTCATTACGCGCAATTTCTAATGCTTTTAACACGTCATGGCGTAAGGCTAATAATTGGTTCCATTTTGCCGATACCTCATCCGCATTTTCATACAATTTAACCTCCGGCATATCTGTTAAGTACACAGATACCTCAGTGCTTCCTGGAATATATGAATAAACTTCATCCGCCGTATGAGGAATAACTGGTGCAAGTAATCGTACTAAATCGCAAACATGATGGTATAATACCGACTGAATTGAACGTCGTGCGTGGCTATCTTTTGCATCAATGTATAAAATATCCTTTGTAAAATCTAAATAAAAGGCGCTTAAATCATTTGAAATATAGTTGTTAATTGATTTAAAGACATCATCAAAACGATATTCCTCGTATGCTGCCTTTAATTCAGCTGTTAATTCATTTAAACGAATCATCATAAATTGATCCACTTCGTTTAAAGAGTCATAATCTAATAAATCTGTTTCAGGATTAAAATCATTTAAGTTCCCTAATAAGAATCTAAATGTATTACGCATTTTACGATAGCTTTCAGAAACTTGTTTTATTAAATCTTCAGAAATACGTACATCTGCCTGATAATCAACTGAGGCTACCCACAATCTTACAATATCTGCTCCATACGTGTTAATTAATTTTAATGGATCCACTGTGTTTCCAATCGATTTAGACATTTTGCGTCCTTGTCCATCAAGTACGAATCCATGACTCACAACAGTTTTATACGGTGCTTTTCCTGTCATTGCAACTCCCGTTGAAAGAGAAGAGTTAAACCATCCTCGATACTGATCTGAACCTTCTAAATATAAATCAGCTGGATATGGTAAGCCACGCTCTACTAAAACGCCGTGGTGAGATGATCCTGAGTCAAACCACACATCCATGATATCCATTTCTTTTCTGAATTTTCCATTTGGGCTTCCAGGGTGAGTAAATCCTTCCGGTAATAAAGCTTCAGCCTCTAACTCAAACCAGATATTTGAACCTTTTTCACGGAATAAGTTAGCCACGTGGTTAATCACAGCCTCATCTAAAATAGCCTCACCATTTTCCGCATAAAAAACAGGAATTGGAACTCCCCAAACACGTTGTCGTGAAATACACCAATCTGCACGATCCTTAATCATATTTCCTAATCGCACTTCTCCCCATGATGGTAACCATTTTACTTCCTTAATTTGTTCCATCATTTGAGGCTTTAATGCTTCGATTGAAGCAAACCATTGTTCCGTTGCACGGAAGATAATAGGTTTTTTTGTACGCCAATCATGTGGGTAAGAGTGAGTAATAAACTTTAATCCAAGTAACGCACCATTTTCCTCTAGCTTTTGTCCTACAGCTTTATTCGCATCTTCATAGTATAATCCTTCGAATTCCAATGCTTCTTTTGTCATATAGCCGCGATGATCAACTGGACATAAAACTTCTAAATTATATTTACGTCCTACGTTAAAATCGTCTTCCCCGTGTCCTGGAGCCGTATGAACAAGACCTGTCCCAGCTTCTAGTGTGACATGATCCCCTAAGATTAACAATGATTCACGATCAAAAATTGGGTGTTTTGCGGTCATATATTCAAAGTCTGACCCTTTATGTGTTGCAACAATCTCATAATTATCCCAATTAAATTCTTCAGCTAAAGATTTAACAAGCTCTTTAGCAACAATAAACTTACGTCCTGAAACAGCTACTGTCGCATACTCTAAATCTGCATTGACACAGATCGCTAGATTTCCTGGAATCGTCCAAGGTGTTGTTGTCCAAATGACAAACTCTTCATCACCTGACAGAATATCTTTTCCATCCACCACCTTAAAGGCAACATAAATAGATGGTGATTTCTTATCATGGTATTCAATTTCTGCCTCTGCTAGCGCTGTTTCCGATGACGGTGACCAATAGATAGGCTTTAATCCCTTATAAATCAAACCATCTTTCACCATTTTACCAAACACTTTAATTTGCTCAGCTTCAAACTCCTTTTGTAATGTAATATAAGGATTGTCCCAGTCACCTAATACACCTAGACGTTTAAATTGTGTTTTTTGTCCTTCTACTTGTTCTAAGGCATATTGTTGGCATAATTCACGGAATTCTGCTACTGTTTTTTCTTTACGATTAATTTTTTTATTATTTGTTAACGCCTGCTCAATAGGTAATCCATGTGTATCCCAACCCGGAATATAAGGAGAATAAAAACCATTCATATTTTTATAACGAATAATAAAATCTTTTAATATTTTATTCATCGCATGACCCATGTGAATATTTCCATTTGCATATGGAGGCCCATCGTGTAAAACAAACGGTGTTTTATCTTTATTTTTATCTAATACACGTTGATAAATCTTTTCATCATACCACTTTTGTTCAATTTGTGGTTCTCGTTTAGGAAGATTCCCACGCATTGGGAAATCTGTTTTAGGCATTAATAACGTTTCTTTTAATTCCATCGTACAATTACCCCTTTTTATCTTTTTATATAGTTTCATGAGAATAAAAAAAACTTTTCATCACCTAAGGACGAAAAGTTTCGTGGTACCACCTTAATTCACAGTAAAAAAATAAAAGTTTTACTGCCTCTTACCATTTATCGCATGGATAACGTCATGCTTTTTATTCACATGAAAGCTCCTGGATGATTCTATATTATCCTTTTTGCCGATCTTTCACCGTCATCGACTCGCTGAAAAAAAGTTGATATTATAGCATGGCCCACTCATCGCTCATATTTACTATATTTGTATATCATTTTAAATAAAAACGATATAAAAATCAACATATTTTTAGTTTTTTCTAAAACAATTTCGAATGTCATCCACTTTTGTATTTAAAAAATCAATCAGTTCATCTTTAATTTGCAATTGTTGTTGTTCAAAAATTGCTGTTTCATCAATTATTCTTTCTACATCTTCCATCGCCTGTTCAATCATTACCTTAGAGATTTTTTCTGTTTCTTGAATAATTTTAAGTGCATCTCGCTTCGCGTGGTTCTTTAATGTTTCAATTTGTTCTAATTCATTTTTTAAGTGCGATTGAGAAGCCTGTTGCATGAGTTGAACTTCTTTTTTTAAAGATTTATTTTGATTCTCTAGCGATTCAATTTGTTCAATTAATAAACAAAAGACACGATAAAGTTCTTCATCTGAGAACTTCTCCCACGATTTTTTCATCTGAACTTTTAACATTTCTGCCGGTGTCATGTCTTTCCCCCTAACTACACTACTTTTCCTACGATAACAATTTTTCGTCCACTTTTAGTTTGCGATTTAATTTCCAATAGTTTATAGCGTCCATAACGTTTAATTGAAATCATATCTCCAATGTGACATTCCTTAGAATGATTTTGCTCGACCTTAAAGTTATGTTGAATATTGCCTTGCTTGATTGATTCGGACGTAAACGAACGTGACTCCTTCGTTAACGCACAGACAATAACGTCTAACCTCATTGATGAAACGATTATTTCACGTCTTTCATAGGTTTCAATACGCTCTAATTCATTTATTTTTTTCTTCACCAGACTAATCGAGTGTCTTCCAACCTTGACTAAGGCTTGCTCAATAAAAGGTGCCATCTCCTCACATACGGCTAGGAAGATTCTCTTATCTGCTAATATTAAAATATCACCGATAATCTGTCTTTCAATTCCTAAGGACATGATTGTCCCCAATACTTGAGGGTGTCTCAGATCCACCATTTTATGGGCGTATCTCACTTCATACCCTATGACTGTATAACTAAAATCTTGGTCGTTTAGATAAGTTGGAATCAATATAGCCCGCTTTCTTTCTGCATTTTTAAATCCACCAATCCATTGAACCTCAACATCAGAAAACTCATTTACTAGCATCTGAACAATTTCCTGTTCTCGAGGCGTTAAAAATTTCGTTGTCTTTAGTTGATAGCCTTCATAGACTTGGTGGATTAAATCTTCCATCCTTACTATAAAACCGTGCTCCTCTTTTTTAAAATGAGCTAAATTCATAGTAAAATATTTATTAGACCTTGCATCGCAAACTCCAATACGATAAATGCGACAATCGGTGAAAAATCAAACATTCCCAGCGGTGGAATAATTTTTCTAAAAATTGATAAATACGGTTCGACAACTGCACCTATTGCACGTCCAATCTGTGTCGAGCGAGTTTCTGGAATCCAACTCATAAAAATATAGATCAACATTAAAAATTGATAAATCCCTAAAACTGATCTAAATAGTAATATGATGTATGTCATATCTATTACTCCTCTATTTCTTGATGAGGCTCGTTCATTGTTACTTGACCCTCAGTTTCTACACTCTTTGGTGTACATAAAAATAAATTTGTTCCCACACGTTTGATATCTCCATCAATCGCATAAATTGTTCCACTTAAGAAATCAACCACACGCTTCGCTTGAGATTTTTCTAAACGTTGAAGGTTAATAAAAACTGGATAGTTTTCTTTTAAACAATCCGCAATATCCTGAGCATCAGAATACTCATTTGGTTCGCGAATAATTACTTTATTTAAATTACTATCAAATTTTAATCGATTTAATTCATTATTCATTGGCGTCACAACACTCTTTCCTTTACTCGTTGATGTATGAGTGGCGTTTGAAACAACCGTTAAATCAGGTTTAGGCAGCGGTGCCGGCTTAATAACTTCTGGCTCTTCAAACTCCTCTTCAAAATCATCCATTTCATATTCCTCTTCGTCTATTCCCATCATTGTTTTAAGCTTATCTTTAAAACTCATCTTCTTCTCCTCCTATAATTATTTGTGTTTGTGTCTGAAATATACTAGTCTTGAAATAAAATGGATCCGAGTCTTATATGCGTTGCCCCTTCCTCAATGGCAATCATATAATCTTGACTCATTCCCATCGATAAGCGATCGCAAGTTACTCCCCCTTGGTTTAACGTTGCAATCTTTTCCTGTAATTGCTTCAAACCTTTAAAGCAGCGACGTATCACAGTTGGATCATCGGTATTCGGCGCCATGGTCATTAATCCAACAACTTTTATCATTGGGTACGATTTTAACGCCTCTAAAAATGAAATTACCTCATCCACATCAATTCCATGCTTACTCTCCTCTTTACTAACGTTGACTTGAATAAAGCAAGGTAATGGTTCCCGACGGTATTTTTGTATTTCCTTTGCCAACGATAAACGGTCGAGCGAATGGAGACAAGAAATTTCGTTAATAACCTCTTTTACTTTACGTGATTGTAGGGTTCCAATAAAATGCCACTCTATTGGTAAAGATATCTGTGATTT
This sequence comes from Turicibacter faecis, assembly GCF_037076425.1. NCBI lineage: Bacteria > Bacillati > Bacillota > Erysipelotrichia > Erysipelotrichales > Turicibacteraceae > Turicibacter > Turicibacter faecis. The sequence goes on from NZ_AP028127.1 coordinate 1,345,868, forward strand.
TTTCTCAAGCAGCGCATCTACACGATTTTCCCCCATCATTGTAATTCCACAAGCAAAAAGGTCCTTAATTTGTTGCACACCCACATACTTTGTTGCTGCAACAATATTTACATTTCGTCCATCAGCAGCAACCAATTCAATATTTCGTCGCACCTTGTCGACATTTTTAGAAATATTCATACTATCCACCTATCAATTCATAATATTACTGCATGATACTATAAATTATACCATAATTCATAGGGAATGGAAAATTTTTTTCTTCTCCTTTGCGGATATTATTTGATTACCCACTTCGACACCCTTCTGTAAACTTAAAAAGGAAAGGACAACACGGCCCTTTCCTTTTTTATTCCGTTGCAGATTTACTTTTCACTAAAATTCGTTCAATTGTTGAGCCACATTAACGATAATAACATCCTCTCCAATTTTTAAAATTTGATTCCACGGAACGACAACTGATGCCTCATCTTTAGAAAAAAAACTAACAAATTTCATTGACGGTTGAACTGTAATTGCGATAATTTGTCCAGAGTTCGTATCAATTCTTAAGCTAGATACAAAACCAATTCGCTCACCTGTCACCACATTAATGACATCCTTCTCTTCAATATCACTTAAAGTCATAATTGAATCTTTCATCATTTCCCCCACCTTTATATCCATGTAATTCATTTTATGTCCTTCTTTTCAGAAATATGTAAGCTATCCCTATTTATCTACTCTGATGAAAGCCTATAAATAATAACCACGTGATTTTCATCAAAAAAAGTGTGCTAAGGGCTATTCCCTTTACACACTTTTTTTGAATGAAGCAACAACAAAAGTTAAATTAACTTTTCATCATTTCTTCCATGGTATGTAACGCATTCTTTTCTAATCTTGACACCTGGGCCTGAGAAATTCCAATTTCGGCGGCAATTTCCATTTGTGTTTTTCCCATAAAGTATCGATCATGAATAATCCGTTTCTCACGACGACCTAATCGCTTAAACCCTTCTTCTAACATTAACTTAGCACTCCATTTTTCATCCGTAATACTATCATCTTTAATTTGATCAATTAAATGGATGGTATCTCCTCCGTCATTATAAATAGGGGAGAAAATAGAAACCGGATCTGAAATAGCCTCTACTGATAACACAACGTCAATGGGTTCCACACCGATTGCCTTAGCGATTTCCTCATTCGTTGGGTCACGTTGCAATTCAATCGACAATTGATCTTTCATCTGTAACACTTTATATGCAGTATCACGTAATGAACGAGAGACGCGTAAAGAATTATTATCACGTAAATAACGTCGAATCTCACCAATAATCATAGGCACAGCATAAGTAGAAAATTTAACTTCATGAGATAAATCAAAGTGATCAATAGCTTTCATTAAACCTAGACAACCAACTTGAAATAAATCGTCTAAATTTTCTCCCCTATGATTAAATTTTTTTATAATACTTAATACGAGTCGTAAATTCCCCTTAATGAGGGCTTCACGAGCATCCATATCACCACTTTGAAACTTTTTAAATAATTCAATCATTTCTGCATTTGTTAGTACTTCTAACTTTGATGTATCGACTCCGACAATATCAACTTTATGTTTGGACATGATGGTCCCTCCTGTTGCACTACATTGTTCCTACACAGAAGTATGAGCAACATCATGTCAAATCATTCATAAATTATCATTTTATTGTCATTTTCTTTCGACACATTATTTTATTTTTAAAACCTCTTTACGGATCTTATCAATAATTTTCTTTTCTAATCGCGAAATGTACGACTGTGAAATATCTAACTTTTGTGCAACTTCTTTTTGTGTTAAAGGCTCTTCTCCACATAATCCAAATCGCATATACATGATCTCACGCTCGCGTCTTTTTAGGCGATTAATAGCATCAAATACGAGTTGTCTTTCAACATCTTCTTCAATATCTTTATAGACCTCATTTTCCTCAGTTCCTAAAATATCAGATAAGAGTAATTCATTTCCATCCCAATCTACATTTAATGGTTCGTCTAAAGAAACTTCATGTCGAATTCTGTTCGTCTTTCGTAAATGCATTAAAATCTCATTTTCTATACATCTAGACGCGTAAGTGGCTAACTTAATATTTTTATCCATCTTAAACGTCTGCACTCCCTTAATCAGGCCTAATGTCCCAATACTGATCAAATCCTCTAGATTAACACCTGAACTTTCAAATTTCTTCGCAATATATACCACTAATCTTAAATTATGTTCGATTAATGTTTGTCTCGCCAGCTCGTCCCCTTCTTGAAAGTTAGTTAAAACCCTGAATTCTTCCTCCTTAGATAAAGGCTCTGGTAGTGTTTCATTTCCTCTAATATAGTTTACGTAATTTTTCTTTCGTTTACTAATCTTTTCAAACCATTTAATAAAGAACATCATTAAAGCCTGCATGTCATCTCCCCCTTGACTCCCAATCCATCTAGATACTTCTTACTATACTTGGTTGAAGTAAAAAATCGTATTCATAAAATTGATTTTCTACAACCCCTATGAGCACATTCTGTATCACCTTATCATTAATTAATAACAGTGTCGGTTTAAAAACTAACAATCTCTGTTGATCATCATTTATGACCGAGTAACCAGTCGACCATGATGAGATCGATTGCCTATTCAAGAATTCTTCAATCTCCCCTAAACAAAGCATCTCTTTTGGAACCATCATAATAGGTAATGCTGTTTTTTCATCTGTTAAATGATTCCCGGTATCAACGAATCCACTCCCCTTTAGCTCAGTTGATCCACAAAAAATACGCACCTCATAAATAAACTGGTCAATTAACTGCTGACTATTTAACCAGCGAACCTTTAAGATATATATTAATGTCACAACAAACGAAAGCACCATTAAAACACAAATATATGGAACAATTGTTAAATCAAATTTAATAAAATGACTAATCGTATAAATAGAACCACTTAAAATAAAACTCAAGCAATAAAAATATAAGGTTTTGGTAATAAACCCTTTAAGATTCCCCTTTGAAAAGACAATGAGTAAAACAACAATTGGAACACCGCCTGCTAATGCGGTAAAGTCTATCATGAATAACATAGCACTCAGTACTAGACTACTCAAAAGTCCCAAACTTAAGCGGGAGAGCTTCATTCTTTCTTCAGTTAAGATGGCTACACCATTTAAAATGAGATAGTCGTAAATTAAATTTTGAATGATGAACAAATCTAGGTACATCTATATCTCCCCCCTTTTCTATCCCCTCGATTACCTCTACATTTTATCCAAAACCATGTGTAAAATCTGTCAATTCTTTGTTCAATCCTGACTTTATTTAGAAAAAATAACCACTAATTTTGCTTCTTTTTAACAATCGACGTATAAAATAAAGGGGATTTTCTATAATAATATTAAAAATATTTATTTAAAGTCTCTTAGATAATCACGCAGTTCAAACGAACTATGTCTACATAAAAAAAAGAGAGACATAGCTCTCTTTTTATTTATAACGATTCATTAACCAGTTAGGGATCATTTCAACATTATCCCCACCGAATGGTTGACGTTTAGGTTGTGATGGTTTTGGTTGCTCCGGTGTTGTTGGAGCTTCTTGCTCCGCTTGTGGTGTAGTTGTCTTTTTATTTCTATTATCACCAATTAACATTTCTACCGGTTTTGCTGTTGCATTTGTTTCATCAAATCCAGTCGCAATAACCGTTACAATTAAATCTTCCCCTAAATCAGGATTAATTGTAGCACCATAAATAATATTAATTTCTGTTGTTGAGGCATCACGAATTGTTCGTAAAGCTTCATCAACTTCAAATAAGGCAATATCCATTCCACCTGAAATATTAATAATAGCATCTGTTGCCCCATCAATATCATTTTCTAATAATGGACTCGCAATCGCTTTTTTCGCCGCCTCTGTTGCACGATTTTCACCTGTTCCTAAACCAATTCCCATAATAGCTGATCCCTTATTATGCATAACTGTTTTTACATCGGCGAAATCGAGGTTAATTAAACCTGGAACGGCAATAATTTCTGAAATTCCTTGAACACCTTGACGTAAAACGTTATCCGCTTCGCGGAATGCTTCTAACATTGGAGTCGTACGATCTACAATTTGTAATAATCGATCATTAGGAACAGAAATTAATGTATCAACATTCGCCTTTAGTTCTGCAATACCGCGTAAAGCAAAATCTGTTCGGCGTTTTCCTTCAAATGTAAACGGGCGTGTAATAATTCCTACCGTTAAAGCTCCACTTTCTTTTGCAGCTTTGGCAATAACAGGTGCTGCACCAGTTCCTGTTCCTCCACCCATTCCGCAAGTAATGAAGACCATGTCGGCTCCCTTTACTAACTCTTTTAATTCACTTAAATTTTCTTCAGCTGCATGTTGTCCAACCTCTGGATTCCCTCCTGCGCCTAATCCGCGTGTTAAATCACGTCCGATTTGAAATTTACGATCTGCAATTGCTAAATTTAACGCTTGTGCATCCGTATTAACAACGACAAACTCTACTCCTTGCACATCATTTTCAATCATACGATTCACGGCATTACTTCCACCGCCACCTACACCTACAACAATAATTCTTGGGGCATATGTAAATTCATTTCCAAATCCGAAACCTTCCATCCCTGAAACCTCCTCTTTCCTTTTACTTCTATTCTACTTTTTCATCAAATATCATATCGAAAATCCGAACTAAGACACCACTATTTTCTAGCTTATGGTCCATAAACGTCCTCTCTTGTTGTTCCTTTATCTTGGGTGTTTCTTCTACCACTTCAAGTTCCTCTCGACTATCAATAGCATGGACTAGGACATTTTCATATTTGCTAAAGTCAATTATATTACTTTTTTGTCCAGTCAACAATGATATTTCATGAATAAATGTTGCCATCCCAATTAATTTTACATATTTAGCACTTCGGGCTCCTAACATCATTGGCGTACAAATTGTCACCTCTTGATGAAAAATCTTTTTCGCTAATGTGTTAAGTCCTTCTATTTCGCTTGCACCACCCGTAAAAATATAATCCATTTGATCATACTTATAGCAATTTTCCATTAAATACTGTTTGACTAACTTCAAAATATTCTCGTATTTAATAGTGAGACTATCGCTTAACATTTGACGCGTAATGCATGTAAATTGTCCCTCTACTTCATCTGCATAAATAATTTCAGTCGACGAAGATTCAGAACAAACTTTACCGAAATTTAGTTTTAACATTTCTGCTAAGGGTTCATCAATCTTGAGGTTTTCACTAATGTGCTTCGTTACATCTTGACCACCCGTTGACAATGATACCGAAGAAACAATTTTCCCCGAGTGGACAACCGTAATCGTGGTCATCCCCTTCCCAATATTGACATGGCATGCTCCTTTTTTCAATTGTTCCGGTGTTAACACATACATCATCTCTGTGATACTTCCTAAAACAATATCCGCAATTCGGAATCCTGCTAACTCAGCAATATTAATGAGATTATACACGACAGACGCAGAAGCCGTTATTTTTTGTGCATGTAAGACCAATTCTTTTCCAATAATCCCAAGAGGGTTTTGAATTGTATTTTTATCATCTACCACAAAAGCTCGCGGCATCACATTAATGGCTACTTGATCATGATATGTCGGTTGCGTAATAATATCACGGAACAACTGTTTAATATTAGCGTGACTAATTGGTTGATTAGAGTCTAGTTCCAATGATTTAACAACGTTATCAATACGGCATTCTACACTTGGAATAGCTAACACAACATTTTGAATGTCTTGCTTAAGATCCGCCTCAACATTAGCTTTTAATCGTTTTAATTTTTCAACAATTTGATTTACGTTAACGACAGTTCCATTTTCAATTCCAGCCGTTACAATAGATTGTTGTGATAAAACATACAGGCGTTCCTGCCTAATATTACACACCATCAATCTAACTTCTGCACAACCTATTTCTAAGCAAGCATAAATATTATTTTTCACCTCTAACCACTCCACTAACATACGGTTTTATTACCATAATATCATAATTTATTTTACTATATTTTTGAGACGATGAAAAGAGTATTTACAAAATATAATGACGATTAATCACATATTATACACATTATTTATCCACAGTCTATTCCTCTTGCACGTCCTGTTCTCCTTTATTGTCGAATAAAACCGAATTAGCACCCGAATAAGGTTCAAAATAATCCCCTACGTCTAAATAATAGGTTCCACATTGCCCTTCGGACAACTGTCTCACCTGATCAACCATTGTTTGATAATATTTTAACTTTTCAACCATACTGTAGCTATTTACCTTAATCGTATTACCATCCTGTAGAAATAAGGAAAACCGGTTGTTATCCCCATATAAGGGTTCATAGTGGATTTCCTTTATTAAGTTAATTAAAATCGGATCTAGCTTCATCATGGACTCAATAAATAATCCCAAAACTGGTTCCTTTAATGTTTTTTCGGTTAACCCGTAAATAATTGTTCCGGGACAGACAACATCTAACGTATTACTTTGTTCAATCAAATGACCATCACTTAATACATACTGATATCCATCTCCCATATCAACGCACCCAATAACATCCTTTTCCTCTACTAAAATTCTTAATTCATTTAATCCTACCCTTGTAACTACCGCCTTTGTAATGAGTGGATGTTTTTGAATTTGCGACGCGATTTTCTTTGTTTTAAGTTTAAAATAGTCATCATCATAACTAAGATTTGCTAATTGCAAAACCTCAGAACGTGATACGTAATTGAGCCCCTCAAAATACACCATAGATAATTTTCTCAGGGGAGACGTAAAATAAAAAACCCCTCCAATAACGCCCATAACAAAGAGACTAAAAAAGAAGGTATTAAGCCTCTTTTTTAGTCTTTTTTTCGGTTTATTCTGTTTATTTTTTTGACGGTACTGCTCCATAAAAACAACTTTTTTTACATTCATGCTCCCCTTCACCTACCAGTTAAACATTTCAACCTCTGGATGTAACTCGATTCCACTTTTTTCAAATACGACGTTTTGTACGTGTTGGATTAAATCATAGATATCTTGTGCAGTGGCATCTCCTACATTTACAACAAAATTACAATGTTTCTTTGAAACTTCAGCTCCACCTATTCGTACCCCTCGTAATCCTGCCTCCTCAATTAGTTGCCATGAATAATGAGGTAACGGATTTCTAAAAGTACTTCCAGCCGATGGTAGATTAGTAGGTTGTGATTCAATGCGGCGAATTTTACGCATTTTCATTAACTCAACGATTTCTTCATAGACTCCCTGCTCTAATTCTAAAACGGCTTCAACAATTGTCCAATGACGATTCATTTGCATAATCGATGTTCGATAGCCAAAGTTTAACTCATCCGGTGATACCCAATTTAATTCACCCTTATCGTCTAGAATTAAAACCTTCACTAAAACATCTTTAATCTCTTTATTATAAGCCCCAGCATTCATGTATATTGCCCCACCAACTGAACCTGGAACACCTGATATAAATTCTAATCCTGATAAATTTTGTTTAGAGACACGGTTTGCAAGAAGAATCGTCGAAACCCCGGCACCTACTGTAACGTAATTCTCGTTAATCTCAATATGATCAAGTCCTTTATCACACTTAATGATTACGCCATCAAATAAATGATCTGATGGTAATAAATTTGAGCCACGTCCAATCACCTTATAATTCAAATGATACTTTTTAACAAGACTTATGGTTTGGATTAAAGACTCCTTTGCATTCGGCACGACAAAGATACGGGCAGGCCCCCCTACCCGAAACGTTGTATGCTTAGCAAGTGGCTCATTCTCAATTAGTACCCCAAGGTCATTCCCTCTATACTCCTCTATAAAACTTTTAAACATTAAAAACACCTACTTTTTCTCAATAATTTCATTCATCACATTAATTAAACGATGCGCTGCATCTGGAATCCCTAGTTGTTTCGAGGTGTTTTGCATATTTAAACGCAATTGGCAATCTTTCATTATACGATCAATCTCCTGATAGAGTCGTTCTCCCGTTAACTCTTTTTCAAGCAACAAAACTCCCCCGCCATGGTCAGTTAAACTTCGTGCATTATATTCTTGATGGTTAGCCGTCACATACGGTGAAGGAATCAAAATACACGGAACACCTAGTGCCGTCACTTCAGCCAAAAATGTTGCCCCTGAGCGCCCAACAAACAGATCCATATTCACAAGATATTGTGGCATGTTATTAATAAAGGGTAACACGTGAACATTTTTTAACTGTTCCACATTTTCTATTTGATTTTTAATCGTTTCATAATGTTTGTTTCCTGTCACAAAGACGACCTCATAATCCGCTTCCTCGTATTTTTTAATCATAGACAAGACCGCCTCATTAATCGGCTCTGCTCCACGGCTTCCACCACTAATCATTACGGTTTTCTTATGAGGATTTAAACCAAGGGCACTTTTTCCAAGCTTTAATGTTGCCGCTACCTCTGTTGCTCGCGGATTCCCTGTTAACACTACCTTATCTTGCGGAAAATATGAGCGCGCCTCTTCAAAACAAATCGCGACTTTATTCACATATCGTGATAAAAATTTATTCGTAACCCCCGGTAAACTATTCTGTTCATGAATAATAGTTGGTACCTTTAATCTCGATGCACTGTAAACAACAGGGCCACAAACATATCCCCCAGTTCCAATCACAACATCCGGTTTAAACTCTTTAATATATTTTTTTGATACTGAGACAGATTTAAAAAATTTCATAATTGTTTTGACATTCTCAAAAGATAAAGAACGCTTAAATCCAGCTATCTCAATATACTTAAACGGTATTCCCTCTCGGGTCACAATTTCATTTTCTAATCCTTTTTCAGTTCCTATGTATAAAACTTCCAGTTGGTCATCCACCTCTTGCAATGCTCGAATAACAGCAAGCGCAGGATAAATATGACCACCCGTTCCACCACCAGTGACAAGGACGCGCATATTCTCACTCCTTATTAGACCTTATTGTCTTTTTATCATTTTATATTCTAACATATTTTAAACAAAATCTGTTAGCGTATTTTAAAATTCATCGAAATATTATTTAATTTCATTTTTTTCGTTAAAAAAAAATTTTTTTCATTTCCAAAACTTCACCTCATTTATATTTTTTTAATATTTATCTCAATTCCCTTCACTTTCTATCATATACATTATTATATATTTTGAAGCAAAGGGGAATTCTAATGAAAAACAAATTACCTTCAATTGATTTATTAACCCTACTCCTCGCTTTAAGTATTAGTACCATCGGTTTAATTTTTGTCCTCTCCTCTTCTTATATTTGGGCAGAATATAAATTTGATGATGCTTTCTACTTTTTCAAACGACAATTGTTGTTTGCTGGAATAGGAGTTATCGGGATGCTTGCAGTTTCGCGAATTGATTATCCCATCTATAAAAAATATGCCTCAACTTTTTTCTTCGGAAGTTTAATTTTACTTATTCTTGTTCTCGTCCCAGGAATCGGAATGGTTCGTGGGGGGGCGCGAAGTTGGATTGGAATCGGTGCCTTTTCCATCCAACCTTCAGAGTTTATGAAATTTGGTCTCATCATCTTTTTGGCCAAGTACATGAGCACCTATGTAGAAGATGCAAAAACATTCAAAAAGGGAGTTATTCCTTTACTTTTTTGCATCCTACTGGTCTTCGGTGTGATTATGCTTCAACCCGATTTTGGTAGTGGGATGGTGCTCGTTGGAACAGGGTTTGTCATGCTATTTGTTTGTGGTGTCCCTATTCGTTATTTTATGTACTTTATCCTCACCGGGGTCGCTGGAATTGTGGCCTTAATTATATCCGCACCTTATCGTTTAGAGCGAATTACCGCTTATCTTGATCCTTGGAGTGACCCAATTGGTTCAGGATTTCAGATTATCCAATCATTATATGCCATTGCCCCAGGGGGGTTATTCGGTGCAGGATTAGGAAATAGTGTTCAAAAGTATTTTTACCTCCCTGAGCCCCAAACCGACTTTATTTTCGCTATTGTTTCCGAAGAGTTAGGGTTTATTGGTTCTGTTGGAGTCCTAATTCTATTCATCCTTTTCTTTGCTAGATGTACCTATCTTATTTTAAAAACAGATGATCTTTTTGCAAAATATATTGTCGTTGGAATAATGTCTATGTTAATGATTCAAGTTATGATTAATATTGGGGTTGTTATTGGCCTATTGCCCGTAACAGGAATTACCTTACCATTAATGAGTTATGGTGGATCATCTTTAACAGTCACCTTATTATCAATTGGGATTATTTTAAATATCAGTCGTTATATTAAGTAATTTAAACAATAAATTTAGTAAGTATCGTAGTTCTAACCACTAATAGTTTATTCAAAATGACTTTAAATGCTCCTTCTTAAAAAAACCGCCTTCATCTAAATGAAGACGGTTTTTTTCATGCCCACCATTTTTACAATGATACACGCTTACTGCAAATCAGACCGTACCTTTTACATCCCCCTCAGTCTAAACATTGTTAAAAAAATATATACGCCCACCATACCAAGCACTATTAATCATTTATTAATTTGCCGCGGGTTTTGAAATTGTCGTTTTATCTTCCCTTCCATAAGCTAATAAAAAATAGAAGTCTTTCATTTAATAATCAATTATCCCTCATGAAATGCCACTCCTCAAATCAATCTAGATAGTCAACGAGAAAAACAGGATAGATCCGTAGTAAATACCTATTTATGAGCCTTTTTCCTTGAATCATGTTGTCATATATTCCATAAAAAAACTAGGAGATGGATCGTATCCAATGCTCCTAGTTCAATCATTTAATTTTCTATAAGTTTTTATTTTTAAGTTTCTCTACTAAGTCAATAAAATGATCCCCGCGAGTTTCAAAATTTGGATATTGATCCCAACTTGCGCACGCTGGAGATAAGAGAACATGATCCTTCTCGCGGGCAACCTTAACGGCGGCATCCATTGCCTCCTCCAACGTATCAACGGCTACGCATGGAAGTGAATATTCATCAGCCAATTGTTTAAAACGTTCTTTCGTCTGCCCGAAAGAAATAAGCATTTTTATTTTAGGGAAGTATGGAATTAGACCGCTCAAATCATGTTGGCGATCCAAGCCACCCGCTAAAAGAATGATAGAGTCATCAAAGGCATTTAATGCTGTTTGGGTAGCAATGACATTAGTTGCCTTTGAGTTATTATAATAATCAACCCCAGCAATGGTCGCCACATATTGTAAACGATGTCTAACCCCAGAAAAACGCATTAATACACGTTGAATCGAAGCCGTGTCACATCCGTACAATTTACTAACTGCGACCGCACCTAATACATCCTGTAAATTATGCTCCCCTTTTAATAAGATGGCATCAACATCAATAATTTTTTCACCTTTAAAATAAATCGATCCATTAGATAGATATGCTCCCTCTACCTCCCTGTAAAGAGAAAAAGGAACGCATGTTGCTGCCGTTTGGGTAATTCCCTTGACAATCACCTCATCATCCGCATTGTACACACAATACTGATCAGATGTTTGATTAGCAATGAGATTAAGCTTTGCCTGACGATACTCCTCAATATCCGAATGATAGTCTAAATGCGCCTCCGTAATATTTAATAGCAGTGAGATTTGTGGTTTAAATGAGTCAATTCCCATCAATTGAAAGGAAGATAGTTCGGTAACCAATACCTGATCTTGACTTGCTCCTTCCGCTACCAATGAGGCAACTTCCCCGATATTCCCCGCAATCAATGGATTTAATTGACCTTCTTTTAACATTTCATAAATCAATGTTGTTGTTGTCGTCTTCCCATTTGTTGCTGTAATCCCAATAAAAGGGGCTTCGCTCACATCGTAAGCCAATTGCACTTCTGTTAAGACAGGAATCTGGCGTTTGAGTGCCTCCATTAATAACGGAACCTTTAAATAAGGAATCCCAGGATTTTTAACAATAAAATCAAAATTTTGATCTAATAATTCTAGGGGATGCCCTCCTACCACTACCTCAAATCCCTCTGCTACCATTTCCTTAGCATCTGAATTTTCAGGCAATGGTTGACGATCATTAATCACAACATGGGCACCTAATTTTCTTAAAAGTCTCGCCGCAGCCTTTCCACTTTTGGCTAATCCCATGACTAAGACTTTTTTATTTTTATATTTCACTATTTTTTTCATTTCAATCATCCTTTTCCACAATCTAAGGGTCTCCTACCTTAGATTGCGATAACTAATCCGATTGCGGCACACACTAAAGTAACAGACCACAAGAAAATAACAACCTTCCATTCACTCCAACCGCATAACTCAAAGTGATGGTGAATAGGTGCCATTTTAAATAGACGCTTCTTCGTCCGTTTATAGTATGCAACCTGAATAATAACTGATAATGTTTCAATAACATAGACAAGTCCGATAATCACCAATAACAACTCTTGTTTCAGTAAGATAGAGACGGCTGCAATAGCTGCTCCAAGTGCTAAAGATCCCGTGTCACCCATAAATACTTTAGCTGGATTTAAATTAAAAACTAAAAATCCAAATAGGGCCCCCACAACTGCAAAACAAAATAAAGCAATACTCGGTTGTTGCATCGCAACGGCAATCATTCCGAATGCTCCAAAGGTAATAACGCTCACGCCACCGCATAATCCGTCTAAACCGTCTGTAAGATTAACAGCATTTGAAAATCCGACCATCCAGAATAAAATAAATAATCCATAAAGCCAATGTAAATTTACACTAAATAGATTAAAGAACGATAACTCTGTAGAATATCCACTCTTTAAAAATAAGTAGAAAAAGACTGCTGCTAATACAAGTTGTGCCAATAACTTCTGTTTCGGTTTAAGTCCTTCATTATTTTTACGAACAACAATAATAAAGTCATCAATAAAACCAATGAGCCCAAAACCAACCAATGTTAAAAGCAACATCATTAGTTCGTTTGTCATACCCGTATACTTCGTAAAGAGTACCGCCACTAATAATATAACGACAATCGAGGTAATAAAAATAATCCCTCCCATCGTTGGTGTCCCAGATTTTTTACGATGGGATTGTGGACCCTCTTCCCTAATCGCCTGACCAAACTTTAGCCGATGTAAAAAAGGTATGAAGAATGGTCCAATAATCGTCGCCATAAAAAACGAAAAAATTAATACAAATAAAATTGATTTTAACATTATTATATACCCCTTTTTCTAATCACTTCTTCAACGACTATTTTATCATTAAAAGGAACTACTTTACCATTAATATTTTGGGTTTTTTCGTGGCCTTTCCCTAAAATAACGACTAGATCATTAGGCTTAGCCTTCTCAATCGCCGCTTCTATCGCCTGCTTACGATCCACAATAACCGTATAGTTACGGTGAGTTGTCCCTGACAAAAGATCATAGATGATACTTAATGGATCCTCATTACGTGGATTATCACTTGTAAAGAAGACATAATCCGATAATGTAGAAGCATGATTACCCATGATTTTACGTTTAGCTTTATCACGATTTCCCCCTGCTCCTAAAACAGTGATAATTTCACCTTGAGAAATAACATTCAGATTCGTTAATACTTGAAAAATCGCATCTGGGTTATGAGCATAATCAATAACAATCGTCACCCCGTTTTTGGTTTGCACATATTCAAAGCGCCCCTCGACAGATGAAACATTTTCAATAAAAGGAATAATTTCCAACACTGGATAACCTAACGAATAAAAATAACCAATAACTGATAAAACATTATAAACATTATACTTTCCAAATAAGGGGATTTTTACACGCTTCACAAATTCTCCCTTCACATAAAGCAAAAAGGTAGTATGGTCAATGGCGTAAACAATATCCTCTGCATAAAAGTCAGCCTGCGGGCGACAACCGTAGGTTAAAATACGTCCATTAGTTACTCCAATAAAATAATCTGAATGCTCATCATCGCAATTAATGATGGCCATTCGGTGATCCTGGTAATCATTCATTTGTACAAAAGGTCTCATTTTAGTGAATAAATAATCTTCAAATGTTTTGTGATAGTCTAAATGTTCCGGTGTAATATTCGTAAAAATCAAGCGATCAAAATGAATTTGATCCACCCGATTTTCCTTAATTCCGTGTGAGGAAACTTCCATTACAAGATATTGTAAATTATTTTTAACACTATCCTTTAATAAATAATTCAAATCTAAACTCATTGGGGTCGTGTGCGTAGCCTTCTTTTTACTTCCAACCCACGATCCGTTTGTTCCAATTAACCCACTATTGATGCCCAAGCATTCAAACACATGTTGAATCAAATAGGTGATTGTTGTTTTTCCATTTGTTCCAATAACCCCTACTAAATTAATGTCTTTTGATGGTGTTTCATAATATTCATTAGAAATAACGGCTAAGGCTTTTTTCGTATTAAAAACTTGAAAATAAGGAATACTTAACGTTAAATCCTTCTCCCCTACAACTGCAATGGCGCCATTTTCTATCGCCTTTTCAATATAATCGTGACCATCCTGATCTTGTCCTCGAATAGCAAAGAAAACGCCTCCGTCTTTCACATCTCGTGAGTCATAGGCTAAATTTGAAATTAATTGATTCTCACCCGTAAATCGAATGCCTAACAACTCACTCATCTCTACTAAATTCATACGACTTCCTCCTATCCTTTCCTAATTTCCTAAATATAATCGGACAGTCCCACCTTCGATTGTTCGGGAATATGCCTCTGGTTGTTGGGAAATAACTTTAGACCCTTCCCCGTAATATTCAATTTTATAAAGAGCAGATGGTTCAATGTCTTTTGGTTCCTTACCCACAAAATCTGGAATGGCTACATATTTTGTATCTGTCCATAAATATTTCTTTTCAATTTGTTCTTCGCTCGGTTTCACTCCAATATACGGAAGTGCCTCTGCTAAAATAGAGCGTGCTATTGGAGCTGCAACAACCCCACCATATTGAATGGTATTCTTCGGATTATCAATTGCAACATAAACAACGAGTTCAGGATCATTCATTGGGGCAATTCCAACAAAAGATAAGATATACTCCCCGCTAATATATGCGCCGTCTTTAGCCTTTTGTGCCGTTCCGGTTTTTCCACCGACACGATACCCATCTATATAAGCACTTTTACCACTTCCCTGTGCCCCTACCATTTCTAATGCATAGCGCATCGTTTCAGATGTTTCTTCTGAAATCACTCGGCGTCTCACTGAAGGCTCACGTTCATATAAAATTTCGTTTGTATAAGGATGAATCATTCGCTTAACGATATATGGCTGCATTAAATTTCCACCATTTACAGCAGCACTTACCGCCGTCACTAATTGGATAGGGGTCACTGAGTTTCCTTGTCCAAACGAAGAAGTTGCTAACTCAACATTCCCAATATTATCTGGATTGAAAATAATACCTTGCGATTCCCCTAACATATCAACGCCCGTTTTTTCATTAAATCCATAAGCCCTAATATATTCAAATAATTTTTCCTTTCCAAGGCGTTGACCTAATTCAATAAATCCGGGGTTACATGAGTTCATAATTACCTCAAGCATCGATTGATCCCCGTGTCCCCCTGCTTTCCAGTCACGGATACGAACACCATCAACAATTGCATATCCCGGATCAAAGAAACGATCTTCTAACTTCATAACGCCTTCTTCAAGCGCCGCAGAAAATGTAACAATTTTAAAGGTTGATCCTGGTTCATATGTTGACCAGATTGGAAGATTACGGTTGTAAATTTCTTGATCATACTCCTGATAATTTTCTGGCTCATACGTTGGGCGTGATGACATAGCTAAAATTTCGCCTGTCTTTGGATTCATAATTAAACCGATCATTTGATCAGGACTATACTTTGCCACCGCATTATCAAATTCCCGTTCAAGAATTTCCTGCAAGTGTAAATCAATCGTTAATTCCATATCTAAACCACGGGAAGCTAACGAGTAATCATCAGAAAACTGTGGTAAAAAATTCCCCTTTGCATCCGAGAAATATTTCCACACTCCATTCTCCCCCATTAGATAATCATTATAAACATATTCTAGTCCAGTAATCCCCTGATTATCAATTCCTGTAAACCCTAGTGTATGCGCTAATAAACTTCCATAAGGATAACTACGTTTCACATCATTTACTAGATAAACACCGTCTAAATTCGCTTCTTGAATCGCTTGAACTTGTTCTAACGACAATTTACGTCCTTCGGGTTGAATCCGTTCAATAGAAACCCCTTTTGTCACGTGTTTCTTCGCTTCCTCTACACTCACGTTTAAAATCTCTGCTAGTACCTCCGAAGTATGGTCCACATCTGTCACCTGACGTGGAATAACAATTGCTGAGGGAGCAACCACATTTTCTACAATAGCATCGTGATTACGATCATAGATAATTCCGCGTTGCCCTTCAATTGGTAAATTCCTTGACCATAACGACTCCGCCCGATCAACTAAGGTTTGCGAATCAAAAATTTGTAAATAAGCCAACCGAATCATGAGCGCGATAAAGTAAATTAAAATAATTGAGAGTAACACGACCAATCGTCGTTGGATAACTCCAGACTGTTTCATCTCTTATCCCCCTTGTTAAATAGTCTTAAGATTCATTTATTACTTCCTATACGTCCATAGTAACTATATGATTACATCTTCAAGTAAATACATAATCCTTATCTTAAAACCTTATTTATTCTACTTTATTAAATAAATTCCCATTTTATGATTTTTCTTACTCTGCATTAGGGTGCACATAAAAAAGGACAACTGTGATTTAGAAACAGTCGTCCTTTTTTAGGTTCTATAATATTTAGTGTTGCTGATTAAGCAGCACTTTTTTCATAGGATAAAAAAAAAGAGACTTCAAGTCTCAATCCTGTTACAATGTTATCGACTAAAACAATATTGAAAGGATAAGATTTAATGTCTCACTCATATTTTACTAGAAAACTTTTAAATATTAAAGATAAAAATATTACATTTTCAGAAGATTATCTTGAGGAATTGAAGTTGAACGGAATTACTAGCTTTATCTTTAAAGGTATTCTTACGTATCAACCGACTCATTGTCAAAAATGCGGAACCCTATTTGATTCAAAATTTAAGAAGCATGGATTTAAAACCTCTCGAATTGTCATTCCAAAAGTCTCTCTTCACGATACCTACTTAGACCTAAAAAAACAGCGTTATTATTGTGGGCATTGCCAGTCTACTTTTACACTAAGTACTTCAATTGTTGAAAAGAACTGTTACATTTCTTATCATACGAAACACGCCATTGCTTTAGAGGCCGAAAATAAAATTTCTGAATGTGATATCGCACGTCGCCATCAGGTCTCTCATTCAACCGTCAATCGAATCATCCATAGCTTTTATGAATCTCAAACCTTAAACCTTAATTATTTACCTGAAAATCTCTGTTTTGATGAATTTAAATCCGTTAAGTCTGCTGAGGGGCATATGTCTTTTATTTTTTGCGATGCTGACTCAAAACAAATCATCGATATCGTTGAAGATCGTCGTTTAAACTCCCTTCAAGCTTATTTTAAACGATACACAAAGGAAGCACGTCATCGAGTAAAAAATATTGTGATTGATATGTACGCTCCTTACATCAGCCTCATTAAGGATCTTTTTCCTCATGCCCAAATTATCATTGATAAATTTCATCTCGTTCAACATCTCTCTCGTGCACTGAACAAAACTCGAATCCGATTCATGAAAAAGTTCAAAAAGCATGGTCGTAAATTCAAACGTTATTGGCGCTTATTTTTAAAATCTCACGCTTTACTTAATACCACCACTTATCGATCAGTTTACTGCTTTAAACAACCCATGCGTGAAATTGATATCTTAAACTTTCTACTTGATTTATCTCCTGAATTAAAAGCAACCTATGATTTATATCAAGAGTTACTTTTCGCTCTTCAGACAAAAAACTTAAAACGATTTAATCATTTACTCGAAACGGAACATCCGCTTGTTTCTCCTGAGTTTCAAACGGCTTTCCAAACCTTTAAAACTTATCAATCCTATATTAAAAATACACTCTCAACTCATTACACAAATGGTCCCATCGAAGGAATTAATAATAAAATTAAGGTCATTAAGCGTATTGCCTTTGGATATCGTAGTTTCTATCACTTTAAATCTCGTATTCTCATGGTTCAAAATCTAACAAAGCCTAAAACGAAAATCCTAGCAGCATAGCTACTAGGATTTCGATTTGAATTTTCGTTGTAACAGGTTACAAATTAATCAGCAACACTATTTGACAAAGAACCCTTTTTTATCCTTATTCAGAAGAATTAGATGAATCCATAGATGGCTTAGCGTCTTTAGACAATGTAAGCGTCACTTTTAATGAATCTGTAACCATTTCTCCCGCTGCTACAGATTGATCAATAATATACCCCTCACCTTCATAATCCACCTCTAATCCTGTTAACATTGCAAACTGAACCACTTCATCTTTTGTCCATCCAATAAAATCAGGTAACTCATACTCTTTTGAGGTCTGTATAAAAACTTTACTTGATGCACTTACGATAGATGCAGCTTTCGGTGATTGAGCAAACGTCTGTGTCCCGCTTCCGATAACAACGGGCGTTAAATTTGCCTGTTCTATTTTTTCTACCGCAGTCTCTACGGGTTCATTCATTAATTGTGGCACCGTCGAATTTTGATAGAAATCCGAAATATCAACCATCGGGGTTTTCTCAGCCCCTAAATAAATAAGCGAATTTTGCATAACAAATCGATAAAGACTTCCTAATTGATCATGTCCTCCCGTCTCTGGTTGGTTCATAGCTACATACATGACAAGATTGGGATCATCTACCGGAGCAAAACCGATATAACTATAAACATAATCATTTGCTAAATACCCGTTTGCACCATCGGCGATTTGAGCAGTCCCTGTCTTCCCACCACTCGTAAACCCATTTAACGAATAGGCAATTCGACCTGATCCTGTTTCCTTCTCAGTTACTCCTACCATCAACTGCTTGACCTGTTCAGCTGTCTCAGCAGTAATTGGCTTTTCACCTAACTCCCGAGTAAATTGATAAAGTTCCTTTTCAGTATTTAAATCATAAACTTTAGAAATTAATTGAGGCTTAACAATTTGCCCCTCATTCAAAATAGCGGTAATCGCTTGAATATGTTGAATTGGAGTTGTTAACATCCCCTGCCCGAATCCCGCCGTAATTTTTTGCATCGAATCTCGTTGACTTGGTAATGTTCCGGCACTCTCTAACGGCAATGGCAATCCTACCTGACTACCAAACCCGAACTTTTTCAAATACTCAATATTTTCATCCGGAGTAATCCAGTGAGTCAACATATCAATAATAGCCGTATTGGATGATCGATAAAACCCTTCATCATAAGAAATTGTTCCCCATGTCGTATTATAATCTCGAATCGTTGAGCCATTAACGAGTCTCGAACCAGATTCAAATAACTGTCCCCCAGAATATTTTCCTTCGTTAATCACTGCCGCATATGTATATATTTTCATAGTTGAACCTGGTTCAAAAGGCTCGGAAACTACTGGATTGTTATAGCCTTCTATATCTCGAATATTTGGGTCAAAACTCGATCGATTTCCCATCGCCAAAATTTCCCCTGTTTTTGGATTGGCAACAACAGCCACCAGACTACTCGGATTAGCTTGTTCCCAAACCTTATCCATGGCCTCTTCTAAAAAGGTTTGGATGGTGGCATCCAATGTTAAATAAAAATCGTATCCATCCTTAGCTTGTTCAATAACATATTCCGTTTTATTCGGCTGTAAATACCCCTTTTTATCTTTAATATATTGGACTAGGCCATCCGTTCCTGTCAAATAATCATTAAGTGATAATTCTAATCCCATCTCACCTGTCAACGTCCCGGTCTCTTCATCCAATTTAGTATATCCGAGCGTATGTGATGCAAAGACACCGTTAGGATAAAAACGCTTATTGTTTTGTCGAAACTTTATTCCGCTCAATTTTAAATTTTCAATTTTTTCTTTTTGCAAATAAGTTAATTGACGACCGGCATTTCCAAATTCCACCTGACGAGCTTCCCTAGATAGCACATCCACAATTTCTTCCTTTGTTAAATCAATAACTGTGCTCAACTTTTCAGCCGTCTCTTCGATATTTTCTACCACATCCCCATATTCTCTATATAAATTAGCATATAAAGTATAGGATGTTAACTGTTCAGCTAGAGCGTTTCCATCACGATCATATAATGTTCCTCGCCGTCCTGTTACAACATCTTCAACTAAGTACTTTTCTAAGGCATACTCATATAAATCCATGCCTCTTGTTTCACCAGTAACTGCAATTTTTATAAAACACCCTGCTACATAAACAAACAGGATTCCAGAGGTAATCATCGTTCCGAAAATTAACTTTCTTCCCGTATTATTCAACTGTTGTCTTTGTTTCTTTTTCTTCACCTACACCAACCCCATCAATCATTATTTCTCCAGTTTGGATTAACAAATAAAGCACACTATAGCTCTATCACTTACTTTAATTCAGGCATTCCCTCCTATATCAAAGCCAAAGATTTTTACAGCTGATAAACTACATTTTTATAGCGTGATTACAAAGATAGAGAGTAACCGGGGCTACTCTCCAATCGTAATCGTGTTTTCATAGGTTGATAAACCATTATTCTTGGCAACTTCCATTGCCCTTGAATAAGTAGATAGTTCTGAAATTTTAGAATATAACTCTTCATTCACTACCGTTTGTTGGTCTATTTCTAATTTTTTCTTTTCAACACGATAGTGAATCTCATTAATTTGCGCATCTAAATATAATTGACCAATCAAAAGCATAAAAACTAAGACTGAACTAATCCCAATCAATCCCTGTAAAGAATATAACCCCTTTTTCTTTACCTTTTGTTTCTTTAACGTTGACGCTACCTTTTGTTTTGGTATTTCATGATGCTCAATCCTTCTTTGTAATGGACTCATCTAATTCTCCCCCTTATTCTACTTCAAACGCATAGCTACCCTTAACTTAGCTGAATGTGAACGATTATTCTCTGCCAACTCCCCTTCATTAGCAACGATAGGTTTCCGTGTTATCACTTTAAATTCTGGTTGAAACTCTTCCGGAATAATCGGTAATCCCCGCGGAATATCCTTCGATTCACTACGTTTTTTAAACATATGCTTACAAATTCGATCCTCTAACGAATGAAACGTAATAACGGCAACACGGCCATTAACGTTTAACATATCCATCGCATCCTTTAAGGCATATTCAAAAACTTTTAATTCATCATTAACAGCAATCCTTAATGCCTGAAACGTTCGTTTCGCCGGATGACCACCCTTACGACGCGCCGGAGCTGGAATAGCGGACTTGATAATCTCAACCAATTCAAACGTAGTTTCAATGGGTTGTTTTTCACGGTATCGCTCAATTGCACGAGCAATTTGTTTTGAAAACTTTTCATCACTATAGACGCGAAAAATAAATTCTAAATCTTTATACTCCCACTCATTGACAATCTCATAGGCAGATAGACTGGCCTCTTGATCCATGCGCATATCCAATTTTGCATCGTGGTTATAACTAAACCCACGCTCAGGGGTATCAAATTGTGGAGATGAAACACCTAAATCAAAAATAATTCCGTCAATTTTCTCTATCCCACGTGCATTTAACTCTTCTTTTAAATGGACAAAATTACTTTTTATAATGGTGAAATTATCCCCTATTTCCTTTAGTCGTTTTGTCGCATTTTCAATAGCAAACATGTCTTGATCAAATGAGTAAAGATGACCTGTTTTTAAACGCTTTAAAATCTCGCTACTGTGTCCGCCACCACCTAAGGTACAATCCACATAAATACCATCCTCTTTAATAGCCAAATTTTCAATTGATTCATGAAGTAAGACTGAGTAGTGATTGAACATCGTTGAACCCTCCTATAAATCAACTTATCTCTTAAACTGATACAAATATTATTTATAATCCTAACTAAGTAGGCTCTTATATCCACTTTTCAGAACTAATTATACCGTATATAACCTAAATTTAAAATAAAATTTACCGTATTTAGAAAAAAAAGTTCTATCAATCCCATTTTCAACATATAATGTTCCTTCCCATCACTTAACTTAAAATTGCTCAACATGCCGACCCGTTTTAATCCATCGAAAAGTAAAATCACTAACTTGACCGCTCCCTAGCCCCTATAACACTGAAAGACTCCTACATCAACTTTATAAGGGACTAAAAAACGGCATGAGCTCATCCTTCACTTGAACTCATACCGTTTTTTATTTTAATTTTATTCTTGCTCCATTTCAACTATAATTTCGTGGTATTGTTTGATTAAATCTTCAAAAATTTCTAAAACTTCTTCACGCCCCTCGTGTGTTTCAGATGAATAAGCAACAAAAACATCATCTTCATCAAAATCAAGGGTCTCTTTAATAAGCTTTTCTTGTTTTTTGTACTGACTGCGATTAACTTTATCTTTTTTTGTACCAATCACCAATGTTGGAATTTCATAATACTTATATAATCCATACATTGCAATATCCTCAGGTGTTGGTTTATGACGATAATCTACAAGTAAAACTCCTAAAATGAGTTCCTCACGTTCAACCAAATACTCTTCAATCATTCGTCCAAATGATTCCTTTAGTGAACGATTAACCTTAGCATAACCATACCCTGGAACATCTACTAAATACATTTCATCATTTATATTGTAGAAATTTAATGTTTGTGTCTTCCCTGGACGGCTCGAAACACGGGCTAAGTGCTTTCTATTGGTTAGAGAATTAATAAATGATGATTTTCCAACGTTTGAACGCCCCGCAAAAATCATTTCCGGTAATCCATCTGTTGGATAGTGATCAGCTCGAACACAACTTTTTACATATTCTGCTTTATTAATTTGCATATTATTCACACCTTATCGTAACGCCTGCTGTAAAACTTCATCTACTGTAGAAACAGGAATAAATATCATTTCATCTTTAACACATTTTGGAATATCTTCTAAATCTTTTTCATTATCTTTTGGCATAATAACAACTTTTAATCCCGCACGATGAGCTGAAATTGTTTTTTCCTTTAAGCCACCGATTGGTAAAACTCGACCACGTAATGTAACCTCACCTGTCATTCCGACTTCCCGCTTAACAGGTTTCTTCGACAATGCAGATACAAGAGCGGTCGTCATTGTTACCCCTGCAGATGGTCCGTCCTTCGGAGTCGCTCCCTCGGGAACATGGATATGGATATCATGATCCTTAAATAAAAGGGGATCAATGTTTAATCGCTCCGCATTTGCTCGCACATAACTAATTGCTGTCTGTGCCGATTCTTTCATCACATCACCTAGTTTACCAGTCAATACCATTTTACCTGTCCCTTTATAATAGGTTACCTCTACTGGTAAAATATCGCCACCGAATTGCGTGTAGGCTAAGCCAGTGACAACCCCAATCTGATCCTGTTCTTCAAGTAATCCATGAGTAAACTTGTGTTTTCCTAATAACGTTTTCAACATCGTAGAATCGACATGAATGCGGTCAATTCCTTCACCTAAAAGCTTTCTAGCCGTTTTCCTACAAATTGAACCAATCAATCGTTCAAGCTGACGAACCCCTGCTTCACGCGTATAGTGTTGGATAAGCTCCATCACCACCTCATCCGTAAGCGTTAATTGATGAGCAGTTAACCCGTGTATTTCTAATTGTCGTGGAATTAAATAACGAATGGCAATTTGAAACTTCTCTTGCTCAGTATAACTATCCACGTGAATGATATCCATACGATCTCGAAGAGGAGCCGGAATATTCTCTAAATAATTGGCTGTTGCCACAAATAGAACCTGTGATAGATCATACTCCTCTTCTAAATAATGGTCACTAAAATGACTATTTTGTTCAGGATCTAAAACCTCTAGCATCGCAGAAGCGGGATCTCCCTTGTGATCACTGGCCATCTTATCAATTTCATCTAATAGGAAAACAGGATTTATTGTTCCCGCTTTTTTCATCGCTTGAATAAGACGTCCAGGCAATGCTCCAAGATAAGTTCTGCGATGCCCTCGAATTTCAGATTCGTCTTTAACGCCCCCTAAAGAAACCTTGACAAACTTTCTACCCAAGGCCTCTGCAATAGAACGTGCTAACGAAGTTTTCCCAACCCCTGGAGGACCGACTAAGCATAGGATAGTTGAGGGATTTTTACCCGTCATCGTTTTTACCGCTAAATATTCTAAAATTCGTTCCTTCACCTTTTCTAGTCCATAATGCTGCTTATTGAGCGTTTCCTCCGCAAATAGAATATCTTTATTATCTTCAGTTTGAACACTCCATGGTAAGGCAACTAACCATTCTAAATAAGTTCGCACCACACCAGATTCACTAGAATTAGCAGGTAGCATTTCAAAACGTTTAATTTCCTCTAACGCTTTTTCCTTTACAGCATGCGGCATTCCAAGTGATTGAACTTTTTCTCTAAACTCCTCACTGACTGCCTCTTTCGAGTATTCGTCACCCAACTCTTTTTGGATGGCCTTCATTTTTTCCCTTAGATAAAATTCTTTTTGATGTTCATCTAACGCTCGCTTAACCTCCTGATTAATTTTCAGTTCTAATTGAGCAATATGTTTTTCTTTCTCAACCTCTTTTAAAAGAGCAGATAATCTGTCCTCAACTGAAGGCATTGAAAGATATTTCATTTTATCTTCTTCTGAAATACGTAAATAAAAAGCAATTATATCCGTGATAGCGATCGCATTTTCAGCCTCATCGATAAGTGAAGCGACATCGGTTGGATGAGCAAACAATAAACTACCATGCTCGGCAATCTCCTCTTTTAACAAACGAAGCATCGCTTCCTCTTTGTCAGAATTCGTTAATAAAGAAGGCATTGTTTGTACTCGTGCCTCAAAATATGGTTCGAGTTGCGTATACTCCTCTATCTCAATACGAGTAATAGAGTTAAACTTCACTTTATAGTGTCCGTTTGGAAGTTTAATTTTCATTGTAATCTTGGCAATAGTCCCGTAATGACATAAATCTTCACTTTGCGGTCTTTCAACATTTGGATCGATTTGTGAAACTAACGCTACATAATTCCCATTCGCTTCGCATGCCTCTAGAGCTTCAATTGATTGTAAACGACCAATCTCTAAACGAACCTCCGTATTAGGCAATGAAACAACACCTCGAACAGGTAACACAGGGAGTGTATGCACCTCAACGTTGTTTACATCTATTCTCATTTCCACTCACCTCACTAGTACTTTTAACACTACATCTTTTAGTCAATAACGAAAATCTTAAAACTTTCTGTTATCATAATAGCTCCGTTTATTAAAACGATGACCGTATTTCCTAAGCGAATATTTTAACTAATATAGAAAAGGAAGCTATTAGCTTCCTTACTCTACCTTTTATTATAGCACAAATCCATTCAAATATATGACTAAATACACATTATGCTACATCATTTTTAAAAACTAATGTTGGTCTTTCATTATGTTCAATTACTTCACGGGTAATGATACATTTTTCAATATTATCCGTTGAAGGGATTTCAAACATAACATCCGTCATAATAGCTTCGATAATTGAACGTAATCCACGTGCACCCGTTTTACGCTCAACCGCCTTCTCTGCAATGGCCGAAATCGCACCTTCATCAAACTCTAAAGAAACATTATCCATTTGGAAGATTTTTTTATACTGTTTTGTCAATGCATTTTTCGGTTCTGTTAAAATACGTACTAAGTCTTCCACCTCTAATGGATTTAACGCACCGATAATTGGAAATCTACCAATGAACTCCGGAATCAAACCAAATTTCAATAAATCATCCGGCTGAATATGACTGTAGATTTCTTTTTTACTCATATTATTAGCGACTGAGTCTGCCCCAAATCCAATAACTTTTTTACCAATACGACGTTTTACAACCTCTTCGATTCCGGCAAAAGCCCCACCTGCCATGAATAAAATATTCGTTGTATCGATTTGGATAAACTCTTGATTTGGATGCTTACGCCCACCTTGTGGTGGTACATTTGCTACAACACCTTCTAAGATTTTTAACAATGCTTGTTGAACCCCTTCACCCGAAACATCTCGTGTAATTGAAGGGTTGTCAGAACGACGTGCAATTTTATCAATTTCATCAATATAGATAATTCCACGTTGTGCTTTTTCAACATTAAAATCAGCGGCTTGTAATAAACGAAGTAAAATGTTTTCAACATCTTCTCCTACGTACCCTGCCTCCGTTAATGACGTTGCATCTGCAATAGCAAACGGAACATCCAACACTTTAGCTAGTGTTTGTGCGAGTAATGTTTTTCCACTTCCCGTTGATCCAAGCAATAAGATATTACTTTTTGAGATTACAACTCCATCGTCACCTTCATGATTTGAAGTTAGGCGCTTATAGTGATTATAAACCGCTACAGCTAGCACCTTTTTCACTGCTTCTTGACCAATTACATATTCATTTAATAATTCATAAATCTCTTTTGGTTTCGGTAAAGTTTTAAACTCTTCGCTTAATTCATCTGACTGTTCATTCTCAATAATTTCCGAGCACATCTGAATACATTCATCACAAATGTAAACCCCCGGTCCGGCAATTATTTTATTGACTTCATCATGACTTTTCCCACAAAATGAGCAGGTAATATCAATATTATTCATCCTTTACACCTCCATACAGTGACAAATCTCATTATTGAGTAACCACTACCAATATATTCAGTGCCTTACTAATTTATTAACATCTATTTTTGACATTTTTTGCAATAGCGTATATTGTGCAAAATGAGGCACGAATATCCGCGCCTCATTAAAAGTAATGTGTTTGTGTGTGTAAAAGCTTATTATTTGCGAACTGATTTTTCAACAATAAAGTCAACAGCTTTTTGAACTTTTAAATCTTCTTTTAACATCGCTAAACTTGGTAATTGAGCCTTTAACTCTTCTAATTCACGTCCATAAGCTTGAGCAATTTCTGCTAATTTTTCATTAACTTCTTCTTCAGTTACATCGATATTTTCAGCTTTTACAATTGCTTCTAATGTTAAATTGTAGCTTAAGCGTTTTTCTGCCTCAGGACGTAATTGTGCCTTAAATTTATCCATATCCATTCCAGTAAATTGGAAGTATAAATCTAAATTAAATCCTTGCATTTGGAAACGTTGATCGGCTTCACGAACCATTTGAGCAACTTCTGAATCAATCATTTCAGATGGAATCTCAAATTTTGCGTTTTCAGTTACTTTTTCAACAACTGTATCAATAACATGGTTGCGTGCTGCTGTTTCTTTTTGATCTTTTAATGTTTTTTCTAAGTCCGCTTTTAAATCTGAAATTGTTTCAATTCCTTCGCGATCTAAATCTTTTACGAACTCATCATCTAAAGTTGGTAATTCACGAGTCTTCACTTCGTGTAAAGTAACTTTAAATGTTGCATCAGCACCTGCTAAATCTGCTGCGTGATATTCTTTAGGGAATGTCACATTGATTTCTTTTGTTTCTCCTGTTTTCATTCCAATTAATTGCTCTTCAAATCCTGGAATGAATGAGTTTGAACCGATCACTAATGGGTGGTTTTCACCTTTTCCACCTTCAAAGGCAACACCATCTTTAAATCCTTCATAATCGATAACAGCTGTATCTCCGTTTTCAACAGCTCCTTCTTTAACAACAATCTCAGCATGATTTTGTAATAATTTTTCTAATTCATTTTCGACGTCTTTTTCTGTTACTTCTGTCGATAACTCTTCAACTTCAATTCCTGTGTATTGTCCTAATTCAACTTCAGGTTTTACAACAACTGTTGCTTCAGCTACTAACTCTTTACCTTTTCCGATTTCTTTGATATCCCATGTTGGAGCAGCAACAGGAGCAATGTTTGTTTCTTCAATTGCATTTACATAAGCTTGAGGTAAGATTGCATCTAATGCGTCCTCGTATAAAGCTTCTACCCCAAATTTTTGTTCAAACATTGGACGTGGTACTTTCCCTTTACGGAATCCTGGAACTTGTAAATTTTTTGATACCTTTTTAAATGCAGCGTCTAATGCTTTATCAAATGATTCTGCTGAAAGAGTAATTGTTAATTTTACTTTATTTTTTTCAATTGTTTCAACTTTAACTGCCATTTCTTCTAACCTCCATTAATAAACGTTTCGTTTACATCCTTGTAACAACTTCTAAATTATAACATAGCCTTTTTCTAATTTCTACATTAATGATGATAAACTTAGGATATACTGACTCATTTTGTATGTAATGTCAGGATTTGTTGGAGCCGTTTCACAGCTATTCAACCCCTCTAAATCTAACCCAAAAACTTGCTGGGCCAACTCCTTTATCACGTCATCCTCATAAAAATCATCTATAAAAGGAAATGAGTATTGATAAAAATACACAAGTAATTGCTTCAGCTCTTCCTGGATGCACTCGTCTAACTTTAACATCTCTAATCGTTCAATTGCATAGGCATAACACCTCTCCATTTTTTTTAAAACTGCTGGCTCTGCTAAAACACGCCTAGTAACTCCATTAGCTTTAAAGGTAATGACACCTTGTAAATTTTTACGACTCATCAATTCAAATAACGCTGTTTTAACAAAAGGAATTTCACAACTATTGGTTATATCTTCTAATACATGGGTGAATGGCATTAATCGCTCCTCTTCAACCTCATATAAATCTGAAATAATAGAGAATTTCAATTTTAAATTAGTCCCGGTTTGAAGGGTATCTATTTTTTTCACTATCTGTTCATACCAATAATTCTCATAATAATCCTTTAAAGAGTACATTAGCTCCTTTAAATTTTTTATAGAAAATGATGATAACTGATTAAAGTAAAAATTTTCTTTTTGTTGTCGCATTTCCTTTTGGTTTTGAAAAATAGCAACCAATATATCATGTGCAGCAATCGTTAAATCTAAACGTTTCTTTTCAAAAATAGAAGCAATTAATCGATCGACTGCATCAAATTCACGTTTTAGTGTATAGGCCGACATTAATTGTTTTTTTATTTCTGTCCCAATATCAACGCATGTAACGGATACTAAGAAGTCCTCTAACAAGCAAATAGCCTGATCAATATACCCCTTCTCAATCAACTCAATCGATTGTTCAATTTTCGCTCGATAATTAGTCTGTAATTCATAAATTTTGGCCACTCTTACCCCTCACTCTTTACTGCTTACAGAGAAAGCAGCTTAAAATACAAAAAAAGAACTACTTAGTGTAGTCCATCATTATCGTTAAATGGCATCCCGGGAGGGATTCGAACCCCCGACCGACGGCTTAGAAGGCCGTTGCTCTATCCAGCTGAGCTACCGAGACTTAATAGTTATTTAAATGAAATGGCATCCCGGGAGGGATTCGAACCCCCGACCGACGGCTTAGAAGGCCGTTGCTCTATCCAGCTGAGCTACCGAGACATGTTTTCCAATTACACAACTTATTCTAAATCATTTAGTTTCATTTGTAAAGCCTTATTTAACAATTTTTTTCTTTTTTCTTCAAACATTAGAGCCATTATGTTTGTTATTAATTAAAAAGAGGGAATTATTCCCCCTTTAATTAAACAAGATGATGAGCTTTATATGCCCCTTCTAACGTTGGAACATGAATACAACGAATGTCATATTCTCCATACGTCATACTTTCTAATTTATAAATCCATGCCCACGGATCACAAGGAAACATATGAATGACATCAACATATTTTTCATAGAAATCATTTAAATAGCGTCGGCACTCCTCTTCTGTCTGAAACGGCATTACAATTTTAACAAATGAGTTCTTATAGTCGCTCACCTTATCCTTAACAAAGGTTTCAAGTAAATCCCCTGTCAACGAAAGTTCACCCCTACTCCACGCTATAATCTTATCTTCCACCTCCTGTAACTGTTGATTAAAACCATCCTCAATCATCATTTGATTTACTACAGGTTTCCAATAGACGTTCATCGTCAATCCCCCCAAATGGTTTTAGTCGCACTTTCTTCATATTCCTCCTCCCTGCCCTTTAGAAAGCGCTTTACACCTAATCATACGTAACTAAGCTTAAAAAGATGAATACTTTAGATAAATTAAATTATTTTTGATTTTCGAGGCGACTCCACTTAAAAATCATCCTCCCCTTCATTAAACTAAATGCTAAGTCTAATTCATAAACTGAGATGGATGCAAATGGATCCGCTGTTGTATTATATTTCTTTTTTTTGATTTTTTAGCTTGATTAATCATCTAATTATGTTATAATTAAATTGTAAATGCCAGTGTGGCGGAATTGGTAGACGCAGTGGACTCAAAATCCACCGAAGTTTACTTCATGCCGGTTCGAGTCCGGCCACTGGTACCAATATTGCTAACTAACACCCTGAGTAATTAAGGGTGTTTTTTTTGCATTAGGGCGATTATACAGACATTTTCTCCCCGCCTTCATAGATTATATTGAGGATACCAATTCAAACATCCATCTTAAAAACATCCTATTCATTCAAACATCCAACCTTCCTACACTTTTATTAACAAGATCTATTTACTTAATCACTTTCGGTATCCTCAGTCGATTAAGGACAGTAGAATAACTCTAATTATTCATTCTAATTTACAAATACAATTTCCTATCCATAACTTATCATTCTCCTACATTCTCTCTACTTTTTAAAAGTATTCCTATCCATTTTATACAGTTATTTTTATAAACTATTAAATTTACCACACCATATTACATTTTTTACACCACTATACTGTCACTTAAAAAAGATCTCCTGATTCAGAGACTCCCCTTCTAGAGGATGTCATCGGGAGGTCTTTTTCTTATTCTATCCTTCTCACCCCATCGCGTTTATCTCGTTAAACACTCATTAACCGATCCGACTATTATCAAATCATACAAAAAAAGGAACGCCAGTCAATCTATGAGCAGCGCCCTATAATAGAACATGAAATATAAATTCCTGTAAAGTTAATTTACATAAGGGGGAGAAACATACGATTCTTTGATGTTATCATTTTTATTTTTCTAAAATCACCTACTTATTATAAGTATTCAATTCAAAAGTTAAAAAAAGAGTTCACTTAAAATCCAATAAGTAATACACATTTCAAAAATGGCACCAAAAATAAAAGCTTCTATCGTCATATTAATCACTCCCCTACAAAAATGTCATATCCTTAGTATTTATTTTTTTTTATATTTTACACCATCTTTTTATGATTTTTTATTACTGTGAAATGGATGTTCGATAAACGAAATAACTCCCCTTCTTAAAGCCAATATTTGAGTGTACATATCCTAATGTATCATTATGTGAGCGACCTAGAATTCGTTGCGTTAAAACAAGATCATGACCAGGTAGCGAATCCTGGCTTTTAATAGCACTCGAACGACTAACCGGCGCTACGACCCCTTTTAATGTCTGTTTCAGCTCACCTTTTTCATTATAAATAGCTTCAAGGTAATCTTGACTTCGCTTAGAGACATCTACTACCGTTACTTCCTGTGTATTTAAATTTTTAATTTCAACCTGATAATTTGGTAAATACGATACCTGAAATTTAAGCTTCTCCTCTAACATCTTATTACTAAATCCGAGCATCATTTTCGCCTCGTGATTAAAGAAAATGTAATAATCCACTTGGTTTCCCGTTCCACCACTAAAGATGTAGACACCGATATCTAATTGCCCGTTATGGGAAAAATCAACTAAGTCAATTCCTCCCCCCATCCCCTTTGACGTCGGAATAGGGTAAAATTCTCTTTCGCTAGTTACCCCACTTTCAATAACAAGCGTTATATCATGATAAATTAACTGATCCCCCTCCTTCATACCAAGCAAATAAATTTGGTCTACTTTCCCATTCCCTGCAAGTGATATACTTTCATGGGCAAGTTCAACAACTTCACTTCTAACGTACCGATAATCGGATTGATACCCACTAATTCCATATTCCATCTTATCGCCTCACTTTTACAATCTACTTTACTATATGCAAAACGTTCGCCTAACGAAACTAAATAAATCAAAAGGCACCTTATTTCACTTGTCGCCCCTATTTCTAATAATAAAAAAACGACGAGTAGAAAACATCTACCCATCGTTTTTTAATTTTCCCCTCGCACCATTTCCTCAAAAGTTGCTCGATCACTATACTCTATTTCATCGAGTTCCCATTCATAAAGAAATGCTAGTGGCGCACACTCTGTTGGTTTAATCATATTAAAACGAATATACTGTTCATCCATTGTTTTTATAATGATTGAAGCCTTATTATACGTCTGATTTCCAAGTGCTAATTTAATTTTCATCCGTCTATATTGGTCCGTTTTAGCACAGCAATCCTCGTAATAGAAAAATCGATAATTTTCGCTATCAATAAAACGCTCCGTTAAGTATAGTTTATTTTGTTTATCATATTCTCTATTGGTTTCTTGCCCCAATGGATGTCTCATAATTAAATTCACATGGTAAGCTACGATTTCAAGTGGTGTCGGGTGACTAAAATTAATATAGTTTAACACAATAAGACCTATTATTGTCAACACCAAGACAACATAGTAACACCAAACTTCATTAAATAAAACAGGACCTACTACAATGTAGCGCATTAAAAATGCTAGGGCAATCAATAGGTCATACACAAATAAAAAGGTTCGATTAACTCTAAGCATTATAATCCCCCCTCTATCCTTTCAGGGTTAATAACCCTCTTTAATGCATTATATGAAAAAATAAAGGATATGGAACTTAAACCTATCAATTAATCCATCTTTTTACCTAACTCATTAAAACAACAGATAAGAAAGAAGCATTGATAAAATCATTCCAATAATCGACGGAACAATGGTCCGCTTCACTAATCGATACGGCGCAACCTTCAACATCGATGAAATAATGATAACCGTTGGTGAAACAGGAGAAATACTTTTTACTAAATGAGACACAAATTGCATAGGAATAGCCAACATTAACGGATTGACAAATGGAGCAAAACTTGGCATAAGCTCAACACAGGCATAAAAAAGAGCTAATCCACTTCCACTTAGTAAACCAATTCCTAACGCAAGCAAACAGAAAAATAACATTAGAATAAAACTAGCTCCTGCTAATTGATGAATTTCTCCAGTCAGGAAATCAATCACCCCTATTACCTTTAATCCTTCAACAAATGTCATCGCCGCAATAACTTGAATAACAACGGTCGTCAATCCAACCCCCATCCCATCAAAAAAGCATTGAATAGATTCAAAGCCATGTTGAATTGAACGTTTTCTAATAACCTCACATAAAATGGCAAGGACAAAAGAACACAATGTGACCTCAACCATTCCCACATTAACTTTCTTTAAAATGACATTAAAAATAATGAGAATAATTAACGGCAACATTGGTAAAATAGCATAAAATCGTGGGACACAAGTAGCCCCCACACCTGACTCTATAATTTCGGATTTAAATGAAAAGCCTGACGCTTGCTCCCTCTTATCACAGAATCGTTGCCAAAAAAAGTGAATCACCGCTAGAATTAAAATAACGGGTAATGAAACTTTCGCATGATAATCAAAAACGTATGTCCCTACGTCCATTGAAAGTGCATCCGCCGCTAAAATATTATCTGCACCTAATGGAGTCGGTGCAATCGTAGCGGCCATTGCAATGACAGCCCCAACACTGAGTGGAGAAACACCTGCCGAAACTAAAATTGGATAAGCTGTTGTCATCAGGAGAACTGATAAGCTAGAAGCACTTGGGATCATTAGCCCTAAAACATTTCCAATCAAATAAAAAAATGGAATTAATAACGCCTTGTATTTAAGCCTTGATAAAGGACGACTAAATAAATAAACAGTCATTTGGTTAGCCCCAATCTCCCTCATGAAGGCAGTATAACCGAATAATAACATTAAAATAAAACTAGCCCCTGTTAATTGCTTAGTAAACACTTCTCCAATCAACTTAAATAAATCAAAAAATGGAACACCGCTACTTTTTTCTTCCGTTAAAAGCGGGATGTGTAAAAAAATGGCGCAAATCATTAAAAGAATCCCACTGAAAAACATTACCCACTTAATCTCAACCTTCTTTTTAATTAAATAACCAGCAATCATTAGTACCAATAAGGTGATTAAAACGATAATCATATCTCATCTTCCCTTCTCAATTATCCTATAAATAACCTTATTATACTAAAATACTACAAAAAATGCTATAAAAAATCCTTCGCAAGAAGTTTTCTCCTTGGAAGGACCTTATTTTATAAATGCCAATCAATCTTATCCGACTGAGGGGCCCGACATTGCGGACAATATTTATCATTTTCACTCAATTCATAACCACAATTTTCACACGCCCGAATTTGTTTCACTTGGTTAATCTCTACTTGTATTTTTCGAATTTTTGATTTTTGTAATGAAATCTGATGAAAAAGTTCCTGCACTTGTTCAGAATGTGAGAGATCTGTTACTTTATTCGTATAAACAAATTCACCCAATTGCTCAAATAGTTCGTTTAACTCAAGCTTTGCGGCATTTAATGACATTGTTAGCTTCCCAATCTCTAACCATTTATTTGTTTGTTTAAGACCTGATTCGGCCGTTTTAGATACTGTTTTTTGTAGATCATCCCAAAAAGCCACATCATCACCTTCTTCCCTACATTATCATATTAAGCGAATCACTATTTGGTCCATATTTCCTATGATATTTCACATAAGAAGAAGTCAAAAATTTAAACTTCTTGTATAATAAAAGAAAGACCATTACATTTAAAAGGAGGATTCATAAATGGCTGATGCACTAAGCGTTTATTTACTTGATAATTACAATATAACACTTACCCCTGAACAAAAACAGGCGGTTGAAGCCTTAGATGGACCGACCTGCGTTATTAGCTGTCCTGGAAGTGGAAAAACGACAGTCACTGTCATTCGGCTTGCCAATCTAATTGTTAAGGGAAACGTTTCACCTCATCAAATTTTAGCCTTAACCTTTTCTAAGGCTTCAGCTAAAGATATGAATGAGCGTTTCCAATCCCTTTTTCCAACGTTAGCCCCTCACGTGAAATTCTCCACTATTCATAGTTTTGCCTTTCACGTTATTCGACACTTCGAAAAAATAACCGGATCGCATTACCAATTTATTGAGTCGACCGCACCATCTCACATAAATAAAAAACAACTCCTTTCTGCCATCTACCTTGAACAAACCGAACGTTATTTAAGCGATGATGAATATGAGACCTTAACTGGACAAATTAGTCTTCTAAAAAATCTAATGATTTCTCCGAGTCAAACAAATGAAATCAAGCAATACGTCGAAGAGGAACAGGCATTATTTATCCAAATTTATCGGGCATATGAAGCAAAAAAAGAAGCCCACCATTTTCTCGATTATGATGATTTGTTAACAACCGCCTTTTACATCTTAAAAAACCATGATTCCTTACGAAATTTTTATCAACAAAAATATACTCATATTCAAATTGATGAAGCTCAAGATACCTCGAAAATTCAATACGAGTTCATTAAACTACTTGCGGCCCCTTTAAATAATCTTTTCTTAGTGGGCGACGACGATCAGAGTATTTATGCGTTTCGCGGTGCCTACCCCAAACAACTATTAGATTTTAAAAAAACATATCCAGAGGCAACCTTTATCTATTTAACCGATAATTTTCGTTCTAGCAAAGACATTGTCGACCTTTCGTCTAGATTTATTAGTTCTAATACCGAGAGGTACCCTAAGGAGATTAAAACCCCTAATCCAAAGGGTCCCCTTCCCATTCTTCATCATTTTCAAAATGAACGCGAACAATTTGATTATCTCATCGAACAACTAAAGCAAATAAATAATCTTAATCAAGTGGCAATTTTATACCGGCAAAATGTCTCTGCTATCTCACTCATCGAACATTTAGAACGAAATCAATTACCTTTCTGTTTACAAGAGGGACGTATCTCCTTTTTTTCACATCCCATTGTTAAAGATATCGTCGCCTTTTTTCACTTGTCTCTTTATCCTCAAGATGCCGAAGCTTTTAAACGCATTGCAAAGGTGCTATATTTATCGGCCGCCACGATC
The DNA here is from genome assembly GCF_037076425.1 of Turicibacter faecis. NCBI lineage: Bacteria > Bacillati > Bacillota > Erysipelotrichia > Erysipelotrichales > Turicibacteraceae > Turicibacter > Turicibacter faecis. Next base: position 1,382,011 of record NZ_AP028127.1, read on the forward strand.
TCAGCGGCACTTTCGCAGACTAAAAACTCATACCTTGACTTTCTAACCCAGGAAGTTACCTTTAAAACGACCTTCCAGCAAAAGAAAATTAGAAAATTCAAACTCCTTCTTCCAAAAATAATCACTCTTCCACCAAGAAGAGCCATTAACTATATTTTGGATTCCCTTGATTATGAATCCTATTTGGTAAAAAAGGGATTTTTAAAGGATGAAAAGGAGCGTACTTATACCCAGGGAATTGCTATCATTGAAACATTAAAAGGTATCGCAACGGAAACGAGCGATGTCCATGAATTTTTGAATCGATTATCTCATCTCTATCGCCTTAGCCATCAAAATATAACATCTGCTCAAAATGCCGTTCGCCTGCTCACTTTCCACGCTTCAAAAGGATTAGAATTTGACACCGTGTTTCTGATCGACTGCATGGATGGAATAACTCCCTCTTCAAACGCGCTTACTCAACACCTTTTAAAAGATGATGCAGAGTTTGAGGAAGAACGACGACTTTTTTATGTAGCCATGACGAGAGCGCGTCATCAGCTATACCTTCTGAGTATTTCTAGTAAGCATAACATGATTTTTGATCGCTCCATCTTTATCAAAGAAGTCCATAAAATCCTGAATCCTAATCCACAATTCCAATCCAATGAATCTACTAAACGTACATTAAGCGGTAAGAAAATAAATGATTTGAAAATTTTACCTGGGTCTTTAGTTAATTTAGATGATTATACGGTTGGAACATTAATTTCTCATCAACAATTTGGTGACGGAATTATTACGGACCGTGAAGGAGAAATTGCTACTATTCAATTTCATTCATCCAAACAAGAAAAACGTATCAGTTTAAAAATTACGGTATCAAACGGAAATCTTACTTTAAAGTCCTCTTAAAAAGGTCTATCCATTACACGGATAGACCTTTCTTTTATACACGTCCCGCTTTAACATGCCCATGTTTTGCTTTTCCCTGAATTTCTGGAACAGGTGGCATATCGTTTTTAGGATGTTTATTTTTCTTATTGCTTTCAGTTCCATGAGGTTCACTAGGATCTGGACGACGCATTCCTTTTTTAGCCATGCGAATCACCTCGCTTTCCCTCATAGTATAAACAAAAGCCAACAACTCATACCTCTAAACTACACACTCGAACCTAGAATAATCGTCATTGTGATTGAGCGAATTTAAGGCGTTCTTTTCCAATCTAGTTTTTTAAATCATTGGCTAACCATAAACGACTAACTTTAAACGTTCTTCCTTGAACATCTACAAAACCTAAATGCCTCAAGTCTTTCAATAAACGACTCAATGTTTCACGACGAATCCCTAATAAATCAGCTATTTCTTGCCTAGAAATCGGAACAATCACTTCATTCCATCCATCAGATCCTTGCGTTTCTTGCTTCAATAAATTAAACAGCCATTTTTTTAGACGCTCTTCCGCCCCCATAAAAACTTGATCGGTCGCTAGCTGTTGGATCCCTTCTAATCGACGATTCAGATATCGAAACCATTCATAGGTCGCCTCTTTTGTTGATAACACCCCTTCCTCTAACACTTGCCGTGGTAACTTCATCACTCGTGCCCGATTAATGGCAACGGCAGTCGCGGGAAACAAATGCGGAGGATTAAATAAAGTACTTAATGCCAGAAATTGTCCTGTTGTATACAGCGAAAGAATTTTTTCTTGTCCTGTTTCCGACACCCTTACAACCTTGACCATCCCGTGATTAACGTAATAAACATAATCGGCAACCTCAGCCTGAAAAAATAGTGATTGCCCTCTTTGAAGTTGTACTTCTTCCATTTGTACATTTAGCTTTTCCAGTGATTCGATAGACATCTTTTTTAATAGCGGATGATTGTTCACCTTCATTGCCCCCTTTACTACAGAAAACTATCATTTTTACTATTTATCTTATCCTTTTAAAAACCTACTATCCCCAAAAACATTAAAACCCCCTTCTGAATATTTCAGAAGGGGGGAGATATTACTTATTCGATGGGGTAAGCATGGTTGCTAGTAAGAAAACTAAAATTGCTGGTAAACACCAACCGAGTCCCATCTCATTAAATGGTAAATAATCTAAAACATCTTTAAGGCTCGTCACATCAAAAATATTAGCCAACGTTGTTATAGTACTTAGCCCAAGAACAACATAAACAGTACTTGCAATCACTCGATTAGATTTAACCATTCGTCCAAGTAGTGTTAATAAAATTAAAACAATTACAACTGGATAAATAATATCTAATGCCGGCCCTGCTAAAGCAACAATTGAATCTACATCATTTGTCGCCATCAAAATACTAATCACCGTTAGAACCACTGCATTCACAGAATAAGGAATACGTTCTTTAAATAAACGGGTAAAAAAGCTTGCGCTTGCTGTTAACAAGGCAATGGACGTTGTTAAACACGCTAAAATAGCTGAAACACTTAAAAAGACTGCTCCAAAAGATCCAAATACTTCTTTCGTAATATACATAACTAATTGTGTACGGGAAAAACTTAGACTTTCAAGTGATGAGGTTTGTGCCCCTAAATACATCAAGCCTCCATAAACGATGGCAAGACCGATAACCGAAATCAATCCAGAAAGTAAAATAACTTTTGACATACTACGGTGATCCTGATATCCTTTGGCTCTTACAGAAGAGAGTATAATTGAACCAAAAATCATAGCGGCAATGACATCCATCGTCTGATATCCTTCTTTAAATGATAAAGAAAAGGCTCCTTCAACGCCGAGTGACGCAACCTCTCCGATTGGAAATACAATCCCTTTAATAATAATTAAGATTAATACTGTTAATAATCCTGGCGTTAAAAATTTTCCAATTAAATCTACAATCGAAGTCGGTTTTAAAACGAAAAATAAACATATAGCAAAAAAGATTAATGTTGTCACTAAGGCATTAGCCCCAGGAAGAAGTGTAGCTACCCCCAATTCAAATGTAGTCGAAGCCGTTCTTGGAATGGCGATAATAGGACCAATGGCTAAAATTAAGATTGTGGCCGATATTTTAGCAAATAATGGACTTACGCGCGATGCCATTAATTCATAAGAACCCTCAGCACGTGAGCAGGCCATAATTCCAAGTAAGGGTAGACCAACGCCTGTCAATAAGAATCCAATTAATGCTGGTAAAAACTGATCGCCCATCATATTTCCTAAAAAAGCAGGGAAAATTAAATTCCCGGCACCAAAAAACATGGCGAATAACGCAAATCCGATAACAAGTGCGTCTTTAAATAACTTTTGATTCATACTTTTTCCTCCTCTAGCTACCTTTACAGATAACCACCTACAATATCTACTAAACTAAAATTAACGACACATCGTAATGTACCGTGTAAATTTTCCTTTAACAGCTGTACACTGTTCTAAAACTTCGAAACCTACCTCTTTTAATTGTTGGTTCATATTGACTTGTGTCACAATAATGAGTTCATCCGCAATACGACGGGCCTCTTTAATAATCATCCGCTGCACTTCAGGCTCAATTGGATTAAAGTGCCCATAAGGTAAATCCAGAATAGCAACCTCGTAATGCTCCTTAATATCTTGAATATCACCAATTTGAATAACCGGCTCATACCCATAGTGTTTTAAGTTTTCAATTGCTTTTTGTGCCACCTTTGGATTTAATTCATTCCCAACAATTTTTCCACCTACCGTTAAAACTTCGAGAATTACCGTCCCAGCTCCACAGCACGGATCAATAATTTGTCGATGAGGATGACGTCCCACCGCAATGTTAGCCACCGCGCGTGAAACGCGTACACTTAAGGAAAAAGAATAGGAATGGGGTTTATTTTCATGACTTACCCACTCATTCGAATTTGCCTCAAGGATTCCAAATAACCAACGCCCTTCAATTACGGTTAATCCTAATACCTGCTTTGGCTGATACATATCCGCTTCCCCGCCAATTAAGAAACCAATATCTTTTAATCGTTTTAAACGCTCTTGATATGAAAGCTCCTGTCCTTTAAACCTTAAAAAGAGACACTTAAATGTTTCAAGATTTAGAGGATTCTCCTTTACTTGTTGATACAATCCTTCATACGTTGGATGCGAGTATAAAATGGTTAAACGCTCTTTAATAAAAACACTTCGGGACGGGTCAATCGCTAGGCTAGAAAATAGATACTTACCTGTTAGCTCTTGATTAAATAGCACCTTCATCTCTAAACGACATAAAGACTCTTCGCCTTCTGCATAATTAATGATATATAAATAACCATCCATCGTTTCTGTCTTCATCACTTGTAAGCCATCCTTTTCTATTTAATCTTACGGTACATACGATATGTTTCATTATAAAGGACTTTGACTGTGATTTGCAACAAAAAAGAAGTTAAACCGACATTTTAGTCATTCCTTGGCAATTTAATAAAAAAGAATGAACCGATAGCTTCCCACTTCTACCTATTCATTCTCATAAAAGTTTTATAAACAATTCACGACCCTACTCGTTTTCGTCTTTTCTCCCTTGAAGGTTCCCAATCCTTCTTTATTCAAGCTACCAAAAAGGGTAAACCATTTCCGCTACCTTACCCAGGATAAGGTATTCAATCTCTTGTCATGTCCTATGAACTAAAGGTCTCCCATTCCTTTTTTTCATGCTACACAACTAAACGCTACCTAGACACTCCCATATAGACAATCAGTCATCTCATTCTGATTTATTCTCTACTCTCCTACCTTCTAAATCCACTAAATATATCTCTTGATTTCTCCTCGATTCTCCCTTAATCGATGAAATCCGATGACTCCCTAAAAATAACAATATAATCATCAATAAAATCCAAATAAAATTCATTTTTATTTTTTCATCCCTCATGTATGCTCTTCATCCTTTAAATCCTACTATTTTTAATCGTTTTATTCTTTTAACTCACCCTCTATTTTAAATCGATTATTCTACTTTACTTATCACCTCACTTACCCTTTCAGAACTCTTTTTATCACGTGTCGAATATATCATATTTAATTTTATTTTTATACCCCTTTGTGCAAACTGGACGATAACTGTAGCAGTTTGGACAAAATCGATCAAAAATTAAAGTTTTATATCAAAAAAAACGAGAAGCAAAGGAATTTATTTCCTCTACTTCTTGTTGAATAATTTCCCTAATATTAGCAATAATGCAATCCAAAAAACTGCAAATACAGGATACAATAAGAAGGTCAAAAGCGCTCTAATCGGTAAAAGACATATCACAGTCCCCATCACAAAAAAGACCATCATTAAAGAAATTTTCCTGTAGTAGACTTTCTCCTCTCTCTGAAGCGGCTTATTAGGGTGTTCAAGCGGAGCCAACCTATAGATGGTGTAAAAACTTAACCCTAATCCCACTACAATTAACCAACGAATCTCCAAAAAGGATAAATAATGAATTAAAATAAGCGTTACTGTATAGATGGTAGCAAATGTTAAGGTACAAAGCAGATAATTTTTAGCATGATAACCCCCAGTAAATTGACGTAACGTGCAATAACATCCTAAAAATAACCCTGTTCCAATCCACTCTCCAAAAATTCCACCCAATACAAACGCAATCAATACATTTACTATAAAATAAATCAAAATCTCAAATCCATAACGATAAATCTCCGCTTCTTGCGACTCAATCATTCCATAACGAATTAATTGTTGAACGAGCATATTAGCCAATGATTGAAACATATAGCCTCCTTAACATGACACTAAAATTTATCGCTCCTTATATAGAAGAAACAATATCATTCAAAAGTGGGAAACCTTCCCGAATGGAAAACAAATTGAAAGTTATATAACTATTGATTCCTGTTGCATTGGATGAACGTATCTGTATTCCCCATTTGAATTCTCATCTTCAGTTATCCGCCTGCCTCCCCTGACTAAGAAACTACAAGTTGTTTTAGAAATCATTGGGCATCTAACTACAAAGTGAGGCGCATAAATAACAAAGACCAAATCCTTTAAAAGCCCCATCTATCTTTTCCCCCCTAAATTAACTCTCCTAACGCAATCGTCAAGGCAGTTTTTAGGCCAGATAGACGATACTTGCTCACGGGAATTTCTATCCCACCCCGCATTTTAAGTGATTGCGACCCTAGAGATTCTACTTGTCTCAAACTAATAATGTAACTATTATGACAGCGATAAAATCCGGTACCATCTAACTCATTTAAGCGTGTTTCCATTTCAGCAATGCTCATCCGAATCGAATGCGCCCCATTAAGCGTATGAATAATCAAATTAGGACGTTTAGTTTCAATATATAAAATAGAATGGACCCCGATACGAAAAATAGAATTTTTCTCACGTAAGACTAAATCCTGGGTTGTCTTTAAGCGTCGTTCCCTTATACAGGCTAGTATATGTCTTGATAATTTAGTTTCACTTACTGACTTTAGGATATACCGGTAAGCCCGAACTTCATATCCCTCCGGGGCGTAGTCAATGATTGAGGTTAAAAATAAAATATCAACTTGTGTATCATAAATTCTAATCTCTTTCGCTGTCTCAATTCCATTTAATTGTTTCATTTGAATATCTAAAAAAAGAATATCTAATTTTTTAGGATAATTTTCTAAAAGGTCTTCACCCGATTCAAATTCGTAAATATGATGAAAGATTCCAGCGTTATCTAGGACGCGTGTTAGCATTTCTTTAAACTTTAAACGAAACACAGCATCATCATCACATAAAGCGAGGTAAATCATCATGATTGCCCCTTTCTAATATACAATATAATTTTATTATAACATATTTCGACATCTTTTATCACTTAAATCAATTACCTCTAATGATCAAATTTTGATCGTCCACCTCTTCTTTTCCTCTCCTCCTTCCAACCTATAAAAAAACGCCCCGGGGGCGCTAACTTATTTATGCCTTCTATGTTTAGGTTTGAAAACCCAATTTAGAAAAATAGGGGTCATGACGGTCGTTACAACAACCATTAATACCACAGGAGCAAAAAATGCTGTTCCCATTAGTCCAACTGCCGCCCCTTTACTTGCAACAATTAGGGCAACCTCCCCTCTTGAAACCATTCCAACACCGATTTGCAAGGACTCTTCTTTCGAATAATGACACATTCTCGCACCTAAACCACAACCAATAATTTTAGACACAATCGCAATCACAACGAGCAAAATGGTAAACCAAAAAAACTCATGATTCATTCCTGTCAAATCTACCTGAATACCGATACTTGCGAAAAAAATAGGGGATAATAACATATACGAAATAATTTCGAACCGTGAAGTAATATAAGGAACACAGGGCGAATTCGATAAAATGAGTCCTGCAATAAAAGCACCCGTTATATCGGCAACCCCAAAAAACTCCTCTGCGCAAAATGATAATAACAAGCAAAAAACAAAGGCAATAATCACAAATCGTCGCATATCCTTGTGATAGCCTTTAACCCAATGACTATACACACGGTAAAAGATAATACCCGCTCCAATTGCAAACACGAAAAAAAGAACAATCTTCCCCAATACCATACTGACGTTGACTGAGGCATCTGCACAACTCGTTACAATTGTCAATGCAATAATTCCTAAAATATCATCAATAATAGCCGCCCCTAAAATAGCGTTCCCGGCCCGTGTATTTAAACAACCTAATTCTTTTAAGGTTTCCACCGTGATACTCACAGAAGTTGCTGTTAAAATGACCCCCATAAAGATATTTTGTAAAATGACATTTGCCTCTTCGGGACCACTCTCATGGTTATAAAAAGAAACAAGTAAAAATCCAAGTAAAAGTGGGACAAGCACCCCAAATAGGGCAATAATAAACGATGCCTTTCCTGTCTTTTTCAACTCGGATAAGTCTGTTTCAAGTCCCGCCGTAAACATCAAAACAATCACACCAATTTCAGCAACCTGTTTAATAAAATCCGTTTCATGTAAAACATTTAGCACCGCAGGTCCGAGAAAAAGCCCCGCTAATAACGCCCCTACCACCTGTGGCATTGAGAATTTCTTTGTAAGTAAGCCTAATATTTTTGTACTAAGTAAGATAATAGCGACATCGAATAAAAACTTATACGATAACATCTGTTTCACTCCAATCCCCTAAAGAAAGTTACTCTCTTCCGTTTATTACATCTTTCCTTTTATTTATATGCAATAAAAAGGCATCATCAGAACCTGACGATGCCTTTTTATTAATCTTTGATCTATAAGCCCATTAAAATACCAACAACGGCGCCTAATGCGATAAAGAAAATAGGATGTTTATTGATTTTTGTTGTCATAAAATACATCACTATAAACAATAACGCTGCTTTCCAGTTTAACAAATCAACGACCTGATGGGTAATTTCAAATTGATCGAGCGTTAAGACTGCTATTTTAAAAACTCCAAATCCAGCCACGGCAATAAGCCCAGCTACCGCCGGACGAAGAGCATAAAAGATTGCTTGCACCACTTGGCTTTTTTTAAACTTATTTAAAACATGAGCGACAATAATAATGACAATAACAGACGGTGTGACCAGTCCAACGGTTGCAATGATTCCACCTAAAATACCAGCGGCATTAAATCCTGCGTATGTCGCCATATTAATTCCAATAGGCCCCGGAGTTGATTGAGAAACGGCAATCATATTTCCTAGCATAGCCTCATCAAACCACGTATATTTTCCCGCTAATTCTGATAAAAAAGGTAAAGTTGATAGCCCCCCACCTACGGCAAATAACCCAATCTTAAAAAACTCTAAAAACAATACTAAATATGTCATTAACGATGTTCCACCTTTCTTCCTTTAACAAATAATCCGATGAGGGCAGCAGCAACCACGATAAAGACAGGTGAAATATTCGTTAAAATTCCAATTAAAATCGTCAAAATGGCAATGAGCAGACAAACTTTGTCTACTACCGCTCCCTTCCATAACTTAATCACCGCTGTAAGAACTAACACACAAACAGCAACACGTATTCCATTAAATGCATGCTGAACAAGCGCAATTTCTGCAAAAGACTGTAAAAACGCAGCTAAAACCATAATAATAACAAGCGAAGGGAAAACAACACCTGAAGTAGCCACAATCGCTCCTAAAATTCCATGATGTTTATATCCAATAAACGTTGCGGTATTCACAGCAATAATCCCTGGGGTACATTGTCCCACGGCATAATAATCCATGACTTCCTCTTCTGTCACCCATTTTTTTGTTTCAACTACTTCCTTTTGTAACATTGGAAGCATGGCATAGCCGCCACCAAAGGTCAAACCTCCAATACGACAAAACGTCCAGAATAAATCAAAATAATCCTTCATCTCTAAACCTCCAAAGCAAAAATTTATTTCGTTGTCTACTCATTTTATAGTCTTTTAACCTCTATTTTATACGGCTTTCCCGTTAAGACTTTCATCAGTTAGAACATAAAATCCTTACTTTTGAAATAAGTAACCAACAATCCCTCCAATTAACACTCCGATTAATTTCATCCATCCAAGATCTAACTCACTGACATTAAACCCATGTGAAACAAGTGATATTAATAAAGTAGAAATAACAAGCCCCCCGATCACACACCGTGACATGTAATCCTTCGTTTCACTTTGTTTATGTTGATCCCTCCGCTTTTTTATTAGTCGTTTACTCTCCAAATAAAATACCTCCTGACAGGTAAATAGATAATTAAGAAACGAAACCATTATAAGCGATATTCCTCAATCTGTAAATATGACAAAAAAAGACACTTAATGAAAACGCTAATTATTTTCATTTTTTATCTTAAGATCCCTTTTTCGACATAGAAAACCACTTACTTATGATCGCCCTGCCTATCCATTGGTGGGGGATTGCCACGATGGTTTTAATCATTCAAAAACTAGTTTTCAATAAAAATAAAAGGAGTCTAGCCCCTCAAGACTAACTCCCTTCAATTCAATGGATAAAAGTTCTACACCTCTCCTCTTATAAAGAATTTTTTCAAGCGAAAAAGGGGACTAAGGATTGGAGTTATAACACGTAGCATCCATTGATTGACGTCTACAGCCCCCATTCCCCTTTTGCAAGCTCACGCATGTTAACAAGCTCTGCATGATGTTGTTCTAATAATTGTTCAACAGTTTCCCGTTCATCGGATAGAAATTGATTTTTCTTTGTCTCTAAATAATTCATCTTCTCATCAACGTAGACCTCATACCCGATTCCTTGATCAACAAGCGTCACACCGTATTCTTTTATTTCTTTAGCGAATAACCCAGGCCACATAATAATTGCTAACGTATCCTCTAAATTTCCGATTGCTACATTTCCTGTGAACTGAGGATACTTAGGTAAAGATACCGTATACTGTGCTTGATCCGTTGTTTTGCCATAGGCCGTAAAGTATAAATCATACCCTTCACAATAAGGTTCATATGCTTTTTGATTCACATACCATACCCCATGAAAAATAAGTAGACTAACAACAATTATCCCAATAACTGCATAGACTTTTTTTAACTTCATAACTCAATCACCCGCTCTGCCATTCTCTTTATTTTTTCATCATGTGTCACTAAAATAATCGTTTTCCCTTCTTGATGAAGTTCCTTTAAAATCTGCATAATCCGATTAGCATTTGCCTCATCTAAAGATCCTGTTGGCTCATCCGCTAAAATAATTTCACTTTGTTTAAAAAATAGGCGTGCTAATGCCACACGTTGTTGTTCCCCACCAGATAATGTATATACTTTTTGCTTTAAAACTCCAGAAAGTCCCACCCGTTTTAACGCTTCTTCCATCGTTAAGTTCGTGCGATCTTGCTTACGAATAAGCTTTAAATTTTGTTCAACGGTCTTGTTTTCAACAAGCGCAAAATTTTGAAATAAAAAACCAAGTTTTTTTTGGAAATATTGCATCCTTTGTTTAGGCGTCACAATCGCTTCCCCATCAATCAATAATTTTCCAGAATCAAACGGCTCAATCATCCCAATCATATTTAATAACGTTGTTTTGCCGCAACCACTTACTCCCGAAAAGCAAACAAATTCACCAGATTCTATTTTAAAATTAAAGTTTTCAAATAAAACACGACCTTCAAATCGCTTACTTAATTCAATCCCTTCAATCATATCCGCTCCCCCTTTAAAATGGATGCCATTTTTAATTTTTCTAATTGCTTTGTCTTATATCCGATATAAATCAGTTCAATCACGGTTAGAAAAAGACTCAATCCTATAAAGTAAACGTCTATTTCTATCAATAAGAACTGACCAATAACCATTGCCAGTAAACAACTTATTAATGAAAGAAGTAGTGTTAACCCCACTAAAACTTTTTCTCTTTCAAACAAACTATACCCGAGTGTCTTTTTTAAAACCATTTCCATCGCTTTAAAGCTATATTCTAGCCGTAATACAAATAAAATCATGACACACTCAAGGGCAATCATAAAAATGGACAATAAGGCTGTTAATTTCATACAACGCTTAGCCATCGCCCAATTATACTGATACAACTCATACACATTCGTTTTCTTTAAAATTTGATTTTGTATTCCATAATCCTTAATAAATTCGGAGAATTCCTCATCAGATATATCATACATCACATCATAAGCATAATAGATCGCATTTCCGGTTGGGTCATGTTGAATCGTTGTTTGATTTAAAATGATAACAGGATTTTTTGAATAATGACTGCGATACGTATACATCGGGTCACTAATTCCAAGTAAGCGCACCTCTTCCTCATACGGAATAAACTCAATCAACGACAAATCGGTAAATGCCTCCCCTAAATACATTCGTAGCACCATTTGAAGATACGCTTTAAAACTCGCCTCTTGTTTAATCGATGAAGGGGTGAGAATATAAACCTTCTCCTCCGTACATTGACTTAAAACATCTGCAATCGGACTATTTTGCTTAAGCAACTCATGTTTTGTTTGCTCATTAATTAAACGAACCGTGTGCTCTTCATCTGATAAATCAGCATACATCAAACTCCGATTTTCAAACGTCTGATGAAATTTTTGAATAATCTCACTCGTTCGCTCCCCCGTTAAATCATCTTCTAACCGATAATTAATCTGATAATAAGCATAGTCTTCGTGTGCTTTAAAAAAATCCCGTTGCTGATAATAATCATACCCTTCGACAAAAACAATTAAATTTAACGTGATTAATAACAGTGTAAGAACAAACGTCATAGCTTTTATGCCATAACTCACGAAAAGTAAGCCTTGACCATTTACATCTTTTGCTAAATCTTTTTTTAGCTGATATCTCAAGCTAAACAGCCATAACACACCATTCAGTATCAAAAAGACGGCTAACATCCAAAAACTTAATGTAGACATAAACGTAACATTTGAAACCTTAGATAATAAAAGACTTCCAAGGGCATAACTCCCGCTAAAAACAAATGTATCTGCTAAAATATTTCGCCAAACCAATTGACGAATATCCTCACCTAGCATGTAACGCACCATTCGTTCTTTTTTACTAATTAACATTTCATAAGAGGACATGAGTAAAATAATCGCAAAACTTCCACCCCAAACAAGCACTAAATTCGCTACCGTCTGTTGATCAGAAGAGTAAAGTTTTGGCATCCCCCCCGAATATTTATCAACCAACTGGGTTTTAAAGGCTCGTAATGTTTCAACATCTTCTCCGATAAAATAACAAGATTTCATCTTCTTAATATCAAAAAATTCAGTAATCGGTCGTAACATGACCTCCGTTTTTCCAACAAATAAACTATCATATTCTTGAGTTTTAATTTGGCGATTCTCTAAGCTTTTTAATGCACCTTCTGTTCCATAAATCTTAATTTCCTTTTTTATATCCGATGTTATCTCACCATCTACAAAGAAAAAATCTACATCATAATGTTCGGCCGCTTCTAAAAAATCTGAAATAATCTCTGATGCCTCGGAAGTCGTCTCCTCAAAGACGAATGTTGCTTGATAATAGCTTTCTTGAAATTGATCTAAATGGAAAATAAATAGCTCCCCAGTAAAAATCAAACTCATGGCAATCAAAAGAATCCCAATGAGGTATTTCACCCACTTCACCCGACACACACCCTTCCTTATACACTAAAAGTGCGAATATAACATTCGCACTTTTTCATCTTACCATTCACAACTATAAATCACCGTTTGTCCAGAATGAACCACTTCAAGCTTTGACCATTGACCGCCAAAAGAAGACCTAGAAGTATGAGCCCCTTTTCCATTTTGAATTTTAGCATAATGGCTTGCTGACGGATGATAGGCATACGCCGTATCCTCATTAATTAAAACAGTATTATATCCATACTGCAATTTACTTCCATTACTTCCGGTAGCCGTTTTTTCCCAAGCACTCGTAAAATTGCTAGTTACCGTTTTAGATACTGAACCTGCATGGGCCGTCAACCCCACACCACTTCCTAAAGCTATAACAGTCATTAATGCTAATCCATAGTTTCCGATTTTTCTCATTTCCTAACCTCCATCTTAAATTTTTTAGTTATAGAGTCGTCCTCATTCATCTCTATAACTAAAATCTATCATAGAAACACCCTTATAAATTGTCATTTTATACCTTTTATGATTTAATTTTTTTATTTCATCCTCTAAAAGGAAAGTTTTCTATTCACAAAAATAAAAAACACCCTTCAATCCCTAGAGACTAAAAGATGTTTTTTACTTTATCTCACTAATTAAGCGATGCGATCCATTACAGGAACGATTTGTTTTTTACGAGAAACAACCCCTTCAAGTAACGTTGTATTTTCTGTTAATTCAACGTTGAAAGCTTTCTCAACAATATCTGTACGCTCACCTAAAGCAATAATTTGTGAATTACTATTTAAAATATCTGTGATCACTGCAACAAATAAATTTAATCCTTTTTCATCGATGATTGATTTCATCTCAGCTTCTAATTCTGCTTTACGTGTCATCATATCCTCGATACTTACGACGTTAATTTGTGCAATTTCAACAGTTGATGCTCCCATTGGGAATACTTTTGCATCGATTCCTAATAATTGACCTGCTGTTAAATCTGAAAGATCTGTTCCTGCTTTTAACATTTCAAGCCCATAAGTTTCCACTTCAAGTCCAGCAATTTCTGCAAGCTCACGGCAAGCTTTTTCATCTTGTGGCGTGCAAGTGGGTGATTTAAATAATAAAGAATCTGAAATAATCGCACTTGCCATTAACCCTGCCATTTTAGCATCGATTTCAACGTTATTTTCTTTATACATTTTATATAAAATCGTTCCTGTACATCCAACTGGCTCCGCACGATAGAATAAAGGTTCTGATGTTTGGAAGTTCGCAATACGGTGATGATCCACTACCATTTTAATTGTTGCTTTCTCAATTCCAGTTGCACTTTGATTAAATTCATTATGGTCAACTAAAATCACTTCATCTGCTTCCGTTACACCATCAATTAACTCTGGTGCTTCAACAGAAAAATAATTCAAAATGTATTGTGTTTCTTTATTTAATTCACCTAAACGGCAGGCTTTTACATCCATCCCTAATTTTGTTTGTAAATCCGTCATGACTAATGTTGACGTAATTGAATCCGTATCAGGATTTTTATGTCCGAAAACTAATGTCGTCATTTATTCATTCCTCCTTCTAAAATTTCACTCCTTTTATTTTACACTATCTTCACCTTAAAATTCAATTTTTAAAATAACATTTTAATCTCCAATAAAAATTAGAACCCTCCCGCTAAATAATAATTTCTTAACCTTCCAATAGATGGTTACATAAATGAAGGCTATAAAAAAACGGATAAACTAAATTATCCGTTTTCTATATAATTTCATTTAACCACGTTGTAATTTGAGAATAGACCTGGAATTTTTCTCGTTCATTTAAAATTTCATGTCTCATCTTTGGATATAATGTGTATTGAATATCTAAAAGTCCCGCTTCTTTCATCGCCTCATAGGATTTAAGAACCATTCTTCCATACCCACCAACAGGATCATCTTCTCCAGACAACATAAGAACCGGTAAATCATGTGGCATTCGCTTAATATTTTCCCTATTCGTCATGTATAGCAATCCGGTAAATAAATCTTCAAACCCCGCGGCAGTAAAAATAAAACCACATTTTGAATCTTCACAAAAGGCTTTAACTACTTCATCATCATAACAAATCCAATCACTTGACGTCTTTGCCCCTTTAAGTTGGCGATTAAAAGATCCGTAAGAAAGTTGATAAATTAACATACTACGATGTCGGGATCCCTTTAATTTCTTTATTAATTTTGCAGCAAATTTTCCTAGTTTTAATTGATAGGACGGTTGATGTGCCGTTCCCGTTAAAATTAAACCATTAATCGTTTCTCCATAATCAATCGCGTAATGTCTAGCTAAAAAAGACCCCATACTATGACCAAGCATCACGATTGGCAAGTCTGGATGTTGGGCATGAATCAAATCATTAATGACTTTTAAATCTTCGACCATATCAAACCATCCATTGGTTTCACCAAAATACCCATAATCCTCCGGATTGAGGACAGATTCTCCATGTCCTCGATGATCATTCGCGTACACCACATACCCTAATTCGAGTAAATAGCTAATGAACTGCTCATAACGTTTGGCATGTTCACATGAACCATGCACTAATTGAATGACTCCTCGTGTCCGAACCTCTGATTGTGGCTCGTAAACATAAAGTTCTATATCAAACCCATCTACCATTTGAACCTTCAAGAAAATGGCCTCCTTCGTCTTACATACCTATAATGTACCATAATTCTATAAGGAAACCAACTCCTAAAAATTCGAAATAATTTCATTTTTACCTTTTAACATCAAATGATTGATTTTAATAAAGCCCAGTCAAAAACAAGATTGACATCATTTTATATTTCCCTGTTCACCAATCACCATATCATAAGGAATAAACTTCCCTTCCTGATAAGTTAAATAAATCTCAATTACCCCAAGATGATCCACCATTGCAGTCCCAATAATGACTTGCGAAGATAAAAGACTATAGGCCCCTTTACCTCGTGGCGTCATAATAGGAGATAATCCACCTAGCGGAAGAACTTCCCCTTCTACCCCTTCTCTAGTTTTTCCCTCGCTATCATAATATTTTTGTAAAAATTCTTTATTTTTAAAAGATAAATTGAGTTCATACGTTTGATTAAGCGTATCATTTATGACTTCTACCTGATAATGATCTAAAAATCGAACGCTCCATTCGTATAATTGGTTTAAAGACTGATAATCAAGCAATTGTACAGGCGTTTTATCTTTAAAACTATAAATATAATAATAATTAATATTACCACTTCCACCCGAACTAATTGAGACATAAATATCAGAAATCTCATCTTGATTAAAATCACCTAAAAACAAAGCACTCCCATATCCCCCATTTAGGTCTAAAACTTGCTCAGTCACCTCATTTGTAACCCCATCGACGACCGAAATAGTAATCCCCTCCTGATAAATGGCATCCGGGCTTTTTTTATGTCCAGTTAAATATACAAAATCGTCTATGCCATCTCCCGTTACATCTCCAATCTTGCGATCAAACGTACATATTTGCTCTTCCTGGATAACCATCTCAATTGGTGGGGGAGTCACCGCATCTATAAACATCCTCATCAAATCCTTTCTCATCTTCCATACCATGTTAACAAGAAAATTACCCTCTTCGAAAACTGCCAATCCTACAATCACTCTAGGTGATAAAGTAAAAAATGATGTTATTTTACGGAAGAGAAGAACTTATTTCCTCTTAGAAGTGTGCTTCCCTTTCACACCTTACCTCATGTCATTATAGCAATGGCTTAAAAAGCGCAACAACATTTGGCCTCCTCTTCGAATATAAAATGTCTTTCTTATGCCAATCATTCCTCTGTTTAAGAGCACCGTCACTTCTCCTTTTCTAACCTAGAAAGACAAGTCTTATTCCTTGAAAACAACTGTAATTTTATATAGATTTAGTATGCGCCACTTTAATCCATTTATGAGTCTTCTTCCTATCTTAAATAAAAAAAAGAGGTCTTTTATTAGACCTCTTTTTTGTTAAAATAATGTCATTTGATTGCTTGGTGGACGTGAAGCTGATTTGTTTGGCTTATCCGTTCCAAGTTCCATATCACCAAAGACATTCATCATTTGCATTTTTTCAATCAGCGTTTTAGAAACTTTCCCTCGAGTTTGAACATCCTTAATCGTTTTAAAGGGCTCCTCTTCTCTTGCAGCTACAATTTGTCTAGCCACGTTTTCCCCCAATCCATCCAACGCTGTAAATGGAGGGATTAATGACTTTTTATCGTCAGAAATTTTAAAATCAACGGCCTGTGACTCTTCTAAATTAAAGTTTTGAAAGTAAAAACCGCGTTCTGTCATCTCTAATGCAATTTCAAGTATAGTAACTAAGTTTTTTTCCTTAGGTGTGGCCTCAAATCCCTTTTCATCAATTTCGTCTAAACGTTTTCTAATAGCATCTGGCCCCTTCATCATCGTTTCAATTTCAAAGACATCCGCACGTTTTGAAAAGTACGCACAATAATAATAAATAGGATGATGAACTTTAAACCATGCAATTCGAATTGCCATTAAAACATATGCAGTAGCATGGGCTTTTGGGAACATATATTTAATTTGCCCACAAGACCAAATATACCATTCAGGAATATGATGCTTGCGCATCTCTTCTTCAAACTCTTTCCATCCGTCTGGCACCTTACTCGCCATCCCTTTACGCACAAACTCCATAATCTTAAACGCCAGAGCGGGTTCTAAGCCACCATACATTAAATAGACCATAATATCATCACGACATCCGATAACATTTTTAAATTCAATCTTGCCAAACTTCTCGTATTTCCCAGACACTAAATCGGCTGCATTATTCAACCATACGTCCGTTCCATGAGAAAGACCTGAAATCTTAACTAACTCCGCAAACGTTTTAGGCTTCGTATCTTCAAGCATATTGCGCACAAAAGGAGTTCCAAACTCCGGAACGCCATATGACCCCGTCGTTGAACGAATTTGCTCTGGTGTCACCCCTAATGATTCCGTGGAATAAAATAATTTATAAACTTCTGGGTCGTCGGTTGGAATGTCCTTCGGATCTATTCCTGAAATATCTTGTAAATAACGAATAACCGTCGGATCATCGTGCCCAAGTATATCAAGTTTTAATAAATTGTCATGAATAGAATGGAAGTCGAAGTGAGTAGTTCGCCATTCCGCCGTTGGATCATCGGCAGGATACTGAATTGGTGTCACATCATAAATATCCATATAGTTTGGAACAACAATAATCCCTCCCGGGTGTTGCCCCGACGTTCTTCGCACACCCTCGCATCCTTTTGCTAAACGTTCAATTTCAGCTGTACGCATTTGATGATGCGTATCTTCTAAAAATCCTCTTACATATCCAAATGCTGTTTTTTCAGCGACGGTTCCAATCGTTCCGGCACGGAAGGCAAAGTCATCACCAAATACCTCTCTACAATACAGATGGGCAACCGGTTGGTATTCTCCTGAGAAATTTAAATCGATATCGGGAACTTTGTCTCCCTTAAATCCAAGGAATGTCTCAAACGGAATATCATGTCCATCTTTTCTCATCTTCGTGCCACAATGTGGACAATGTGCATCTGGCAAATCAAACCCCGACTCAGCATTAGCTAAAATCTCCTGAAACTGTTCTTCCTCCGGACGAATTCCGTAGCGATGTTTTTCATCTTCGTTCATTTTAAAGGCCGAAAAAAGACAGTTTGGGCATCGATAATGCGGAGACAACGGATTAACCTCCGTGATATCCATTAAAGTGGCTACAAACGATGACCCGACCGATCCACGAGAACCAACTAAGTAGCCGTCATCAAGTGATTTTTTTACAAGCATGTGAGAAATATAGTAAATAACCGCAAATCCGTTCCCGATAATACTATTTAGTTCTTTAATCAACCGATCAAGAACATACTGTGGCAATTCTTTACCATACCATTCATAAGCTCGTTCATAACACATTTCACTTAAACGGTCTTTAATACTTGGAATCCCCTTATCTTTAAGGAAATCATCTGCCGGTGTAAATAATTCATCTTTAATTGCCTTAATCATTTCACACTGATCGGCGATCATATTTGGATTAATCACAATAATTTCTTTCTGTTTCTCTTCACTTAAAAAGTGAAAATCGTGGTACATTTCATCCGTTGTTCTAAAATGCATACTCGGGATCGATTTTATATCTGGATGATTAAGTGGATGACGCCCTCCCCCAATTGCTGGTGTTCGCGTATATATTTGACGATAAATTTTATCATCACGATTTAAGTGGTGAACATCTCCCGTTGCACAAACTGGAATGTTCAACTCCTCCCCTACTTTAATAATTCGCTCGATGGTCTTTATAATATAATTTGCCATCTCCTTTGAGTTCAAATCAATTAAATGGGAATATACTTCCGGTGGTTGAACTTCTAAATAATCATAGAATTTCGCCTTTTCCTTTAACTCTTCATAAGATTTATTTAAGGCTGTTTCAAAAACCTCACCATTGACACAGCTACTCCCAATAAGTAGCCCTTCTCGATGGGCCTGTAAATAACTACGGCGAATACGAGGTTGCCCATACAAATCGTTTGTCATGGACTGAGAAACAATTTTAAATAAATTTTTAAATCCTATCTCATTTTTAGCCAGGATAGTCACATGCGTTGAATAATCCAATTTAAATGAACTATCATCATCAACTAATTGATTAATTTGATCATGCGTCTTAATCCCTAGTTTCATCATATCCTTTAATAGCAAAATAAAGGCTTGACCTGTCGCACGCGCATCATAAATCGCCCGGTGATGTTGCGTTAACTCTACTTTAAAAAATTTAGATAAAGCTTTTAAGTTAAATCGTTTCATTTTACGCTTAAACTTTTCATCAATAAGGGCATCTGTCGCATAGTTCCAATAAACACCATATTGATGATGATACATGACACGGGCAGCTGCTAGTGTGTCAATCACAGGATTTTCACAGTCTCCTAAATTAAATCGCTCATATGTTGCCTGTAAGTGCCCCATATCGAATGAGGCATTATGCGCAACTAGAATACAACCTTCTGACCATTCCTTAAACCTTCTCATCACATCCTCAAGCTCAGGGGCCTGATCAACATCACTTTGCATAATATGCGTTAACTCAATGGTTTTTAGTGACAGTTTTCGATGAGGATTAGCAAAGTCAGAAAACTCATCAATAATTGATCCATTATAAATTTTTACTGCGGCAATTTCAATAATCACATCATAATTAGTCGAAAACCCTGTCGTTTCCACATCATATACGACATATGTCGCTGAGTTGAGTGAAATATCTTGTTCCGCCCAAGCGATTTTAGGGCGATCTTCAACAAGGTATCCCTCAACTCCATAGATAATTTTAATATCGTTCTTTTTGGCTGCATGATAGGCATCTGGAATGGCCTGAACGACTCCGTGATCGGTCAAAGCAATTGCTCGGTGCCCCCATTTTGCTGCCTGGCTAATATAAGACGAAATATCAGTCACTCCGTCCATCGCACTCATCTTCGTATGGACATGCAATTCCACACGCTTTTCACCCTCAGGTGCTAAATCTTTTCTTTCTTCAACCTTAGCATCAATAAGATTCGCAGCATTGACCATCATGCACAATTCCTTTGAAAAAGTATCAAATTGAATTCTCCCACTGACACGAACCCAGTTTCCCTTTTTCAAAATCTTTGGGACCATTTTCTTTGTTTCATCCGATTTTGCAAACATTTTAATATAAATAGAGTCCGTATAGTCAGTAAATTTAGCAGTTATTAACAGCATCTCACCATTTCTAATATCGCGGGTTTCTGCATCAAAGATATAACCTTCTAACACACACCGACTCATTTCATCATCAATATCTTTACAGTTCATCGGATTCCCTGTAATAGGTCCACCAATCGATGTCTCAGTAACTTCAGGTTCTTTTCGCGAATAGCCTCCTCGTCCTCCTCTAGCTCCTCCTTCATTTCTAAAGGTTGGGCGTTGCGGATTAGGTTCAGTCTCAACACTCTTTTTCACCTCTACGATTGGAGGTAAGGAAGTCTCCCTTCTTGTCAAAATTTCTGCATCAGAAAGAGCATCCTCGGAATAGATAGGACACACTTCTTTTATTGGAAAGCCAAACTGTTCAAATCCACGTTGAATTTTTATCGCGTACTTTTCTTTAATTTCTTGATAATCACGAGCTTCCTTTACTGCAATTTGTAGCTGATCACCTACAACGGTTGCTTTAAAACTTTCAAGACAGCGTATCAATAAATCTTGCCGACTTAAATATTCAATCATTAATGGCCAATACTCCAAAATCTGTTCATCACTCGGACGGCTTAAATAACGAATCGTAAAGCTCGCATGATTAATGGTTGAAATACGACCAAATGTATTTTCAAAATGGGAATAAAACTCATAAAAAGCGGCTGAAACCAATGGTGTATCAAAAGTTAAATGAAAGAGCAGTTCCTGACGTTTTCTAAAAACATCGACTTTTTCAATGAGCTTATTATCGAATAAAAAAAGTTGGTGCTCTGGATATTGAATTTGTTCTAACAAAATTTGCATCTGTTTTTGCATGCGGGGATCCCCCTTTTCTATCTAAACACACAGTCTATATCTACTATATATTTCTCCTATCATCAGATAAGAGACGTCAGATGGTAACTCACCACCCAGCATAACTAATCCATTCTATCACTGTTTTCAAATTATTTCATCATCTAATAGAACTGATTTTTTCATGTTTCATTACCATAAATATTTTTTACTTTTTATACCGTATTCATACGATCACATGACCATACACATTAAGTAAAAGCTCTCCTATCACTTATGTATAACATTTCTTCTAGTAGTAAATCATTCAAAAAATTCCTAATTGTATAAATACGACACATGTATCATAGGGCCTATCAGCTTTCATTTAAAAGAAAATATTCTTTCGTTCCTTATATCTTTTTAGGCACACTGCCTTTGACTGAGTCTTTCCGTTTTTTCGATACAAGCCTTAGTTTCAGCTTTATATTACAAAATAGCGACAAATAGCCTTCTAGCCTCTTCAGAGACTCGAATGGTATGTTGGAAAATTTAAGTGCATAAAAAGACACCAAATTGACTTCCATATCCTAATTAATTCCTCATATCAGGCTACTTGTATTAAAATAGCCGATAAAAAAAATTCTCTCAGGGAGAGAATTTTTTAAGCTAATTCCTGATACTTTTCCTTAATAAATGATACAAGTTCTGTAACCTTTACTTCAAAAACTTCACCAGTCTGTCGAATTTTGATTTCCACTAATCCATCACTAATTCCACGACCAACTGTCACGCGAATCGGAAGACCAATTAAATCTGCATCAGAGAATTTGACACCTGCACGTTCTTTACGATCATCTAATAGTACTTCAAATCCAACAGCTTTCAAGTCTTCATAAATTTTTGTAGCAGCGTCTAACTGCTCAGCTTTCTTAACATCAACTGGAATAACATGAATATCAAATGGAGCAATCGACTTCGGCCAAATCATTCCATTCTCATCATTATTTTGCTCAATCACTGCCATCATCACACGGCTAACACCTATTCCATAGCATCCCATGATAATAGGTTGTTTCTTTTGATTCTCATCAAGAAAAACAGCATTCATTGATTCAGAATATTTTGTTCCTAATTTAAAGACATGTCCAACTTCGATTCCTTTTGCATGATCTACCACACCGACACCATCTGGTGATGGAGCACCAACTGGTAAATCTGCAACTTCAATATTTGCCGCGAATGATCCTGTTGTTGAATACACAATTGTGTCTTCTCCAACTTCAGCTAAAGCCATAAACTCCGCTGATTGTGATCCACCGATTTGTCCACTATCCGCTTCTACCATTCTAAATTTTAATCCACAACGATTAAAGATATTAGTATAAGCCTGTACAAATTTATCATACGTTTTATCTAAAGATTCCTGATTTGCATGAAACGAATAGGCATCCTTCATAATAAACTCTCGACCACGCATTAATCCAAAACGTGGACGTGCTTCATCACGGAACTTTGTTTGAATCTGATAAACGGTTAATGGTAATTTTTTATATGAATTTAAATAATCACGTACAACATCTGTAATAACCTCTTCATGTGTAGGTCCTAACGCAAATTCACGGCTATTACGATCAGTTAATCTCATCAATTCAGATCCATAAACAGACCAACGTCCCGTCTCGTCCCATAATTCTTTTGGTTGTAACGCTGGCATTAATAACTCGTTTCCATCAATCGCATTTAATTCTTCGCGAATAATCGTTTCAATATGATGAAGTGAACGCTTCGCAAGCGGTAAATAAGTATAGACTCCAGCTGCAACTTGTTTAATAAATCCAGCACGCAATAAAAATTGATGTGAGCGAATCTCGGCATCACTTGGTACTTCACGCAATGTTGGAATAAACATCATTGATTGTTTCATGTTTTATCCTCCTACAAAATTAAAGATATTTTTACATCCTTAACTTCTTATTTTTTTCATTATCGCATCTTTTCGACCGCTTTTCAATCCTTTTATGCATTAATCAGGCGAATAACATCATTAAACGTCACATAAATGAATAATCCGAAGAATAAAAGTAGTCCCGCCATATGAACATACCCTTCAACACGACGGTCGATTGGACGCCCAATAAGCGCCTCAATTAAAACAAAAACGATTCTTCCTCCATCTAAGGCCGGTAAAGGTAGTAAATTCATAATTCCAATATTAACACTTAAAAAGCCAATCCATATTATTAGCGAAGTTAATCCAAAGGTTGCAATGGTAGATGTCATCGTATAAATTCCAACAGGTCCTGATAAATCATCAATCCCGGCCTCTTTTGTAACAAATAACATTTTAAATGTTTGAAAAATTGATACAAATGCTTCCTTCATTTTAAATACCGCATAGTTAAAACCCGATAAGAGAGATTTTTCATATTCTGTAGAAACCCCAATTGAAGTACTTATTTGCCCCCCATTTTCACTAATTTGAGGGGTAAGCTCTACCGTCTTTGTCTGTCCATCTCTAATGTACGTCACCGTTGTTGAATCCTTGGTAGAAGAAATAGCCTGGGTTAATTCCTCCCAATTTGCTACGGAGTGATTGTTATAAGAAATAATTTGATCACCCGCTACCAATCCGGCCACCTGAGCAGGAGAATTTTCAACAACTCCTCCTAACCTATTTGATCCAGTTGGCATTCCTACTGCAAGACCCACAATAAAAAACAGAACAAATGCTAAAACAAAATTCATTGTAGCTCCTGCGGCCATGGTCGCAAATCGAGCCCATTTTGATTTTGACTCTAGGCAGCGGTCGTACGGGGCAATTTGCTGTACACTTTTTTCAAGGATATAATTTGCATCATGATCAACATCATACCTTTGCACTTCGCCACCTTCTAATGTCAAAGTGATACTTAATGCCTTGTATAAATCTAACTCCTTAATTGTCCCAACGACTTTCTGATTCGTAGGATCTAGAAATATCTTATTAACTTTTCCATTTTGATCAAACTCTAACCCGACGACTTGATCAACCTTAACGATCTCTTTCTCGGCCTCTTCGCCTGCCATTGAAACGTATCCCCCGAATGGGATTGCGCGAATAGAATAAGTCGTTTCACCGCGCTTTTTACTCCATACAAGCGGTCCCATTCCTATTGAAAACTCGTGACATAAAATTCCATAATGTTTTGCAACTAAAAAATGTCCTAGTTCATGAACAAGGATAATAACCCCTAAGGCTAAAATAAAGCTTAAAATTCCTATCATCTATCCATCCTCCATTATTCATACTTTTCAGTTATTATACGACGTGTGTTTTTATCAATCTCTATAATGTCCTCTAAAGCTGGACGATCAACCTTGTGGTGATGTTCCAAAGATTCATATACAACTTTCTCAATATCTAGAAAGGAAATTTTATCTTTTAGAAACAAATCAACGGCTGCCTCGTTTGCCGCATTTAAAACCGTCGGACAACTTCCTCCTTCATGTCCAGCCTCATAGGCCATTTTCAAACAAGGAAAACGTTCAAAATCCATTTTTTTAAACTCTAACATGCCTACCTCTTCTAATTTTAAAGATTTAGACTGTTTTAAATCAATTCGCTCGGGGTAACTCATTGCAAATTGAATAGGAATACGCATATCTGGGGTTCCCAAATGAGCAATAATACTTGTATCCTCAAACTCAACCATGGAATGAATAATACTTTGTCTATGGAGAATCGTTTCAATTTGATCATATGGTAAATCAAACAACCAATGTGCTTCAATGACCTCTAATCCTTTATTCATCATGGTTGCAGAATCAATCGTAATTTTGGCACCCATTGACCAATTTGGATGATTTAGAGCCTGTTCACGGGTTACTTCCTTCAACATTTCCCGTGTGTAATCTCGGAATGAGCCACCACTTGCCGTAATAATAATTTTTCTTATTGCCTTTGCATCCTCCCCCTGTAAACATTGATAAATTGCAGAATGTTCACTATCGACGGGTAACAACTTCACTCCATATTTTCGAGCCTTCTCCATCACTAAATGACCCGCAGTAACAAGAGTCTCCTTATTAGCAATTCCAATCGTTCTACGCATCTCAATTGCTTTTAATGTTGGCAATAACCCAACCGCCCCCATAACAGCTGATAAAACAAAATGCTCATCACCAGCAACTGCATCGTATGTTGCGACATTTATTAAACCTTCATCCCCAAATCCAAACTCCACTTCTTTATATTGTTCAGCCAACTGCTTAGCGGATTGCTCACTAATAACAGAAACATAGGCCGGTCTGAATTCATTAATAATCTTTTTTGTTAACTCAATGTTACGCCCCGCGGAAAATGCAACTAAACGGAACTTATCTGGATGTTGTCGAATCACATCTAGTGTCTGTGTACCAATTGAGCCTGTTGCTCCTAATAAATAAATATTTTTCATTTTACATCACCACGTTCAATCCATTAATTAAAATATATAATGCCAATGACGCATATAGATGGCTATCAAATCGATCCAATACTCCTCCATGGCCTGGAAAGAGATTTCCAAAATCCTTAATACCGAATTCTCTTTTCATCGATGATGCGACTAAATCTCCTAATTGCCCCACAACGGCAACAACTAAGCTTATCATTATTAGAATGCCAATATGAGTTGAAATCCCCGTCAAACTTCCAAATAGGGTTCCACCAATCACCCCCAATAGCGTTCCACCAAATGACCCTTCAATCGTTTTATTGGGACTCACACGAGGAGCCAACTTATGTTTTCCAAATTTTTTCCCACAAAAATAGGCTCCTGAATCCGTTATAGCTACTATTAAAATCATAAATAAAAGAAGATTTAATCCTAAAAAGCGGATAAATAAAAGTGCATGAAATGTTAAGCCCACGTAAAAAATGGTTAAGAGATAATAAGATGCATCTTTTAAACTAAAATCTTTACGAATCATTGAAACAAGTAATAGAACAAATAAAAAGATAGCCGGAATCTCTAACCCAAAAGAGGTAACTGCATGATAGTTTAATTGATTAAAATCAAATGAATAAAAAACAATAACCAATGTTGCAATTATAGTGAACAGTTTAATTTCAATCGGCGTCTTAGTCGTTATATCCTTCATTGAAATCATTTCACGTACAGCTACTAACGATAATCCCCCCCCTAAAATAAGAACAGGATAATTCCCATAAACAACAATAGGAACACCGATTAAAACCATGATAATAGCTGTAATAATTCGTTGTTTCATGAATAAATCTCTCCTTTACTTTTTCTCACTTAATCCACCAAAGCGTCGTTGACGACTTTGATAATCAAAAAGTGCCTCATATAACTGTTGCTCTTTAAAATCAGGCCAGGCAATTGACGTAAAATATAACTCAGCATAAGCTAATTGCCATAGTAAATAATTACTAATTCTTAATTCCCCGCTCGTTCTAATCATGAGATCAAGCGGTGGTAAATCATAGGTCATGAGATAGCGATCAATAAGATCCTCACTTATCTCTTCTACTTTTAATTGATGATCTAGAACATCTGTCGCAATCTGCTGAACTGCCTGTTTAATCTCATCCCTTGAACCATAATTTAGTGCAATCGTTAATGTCATCTTCTTATTATTTTGTGTCATTTCCGTAATTTCTAACACTTTTTTCTGTAAATCTTTAGGCAAATCCTCTACATTCCCAATAACCTTTAATCTAATATCATTCTCTATTAATTCTGGCGCAAAATCATTAAAGAATTTAATGGGTAATTTCATTAAAAATTTAACTTCCTCTTCCGGTCGTTTCCAATTCTCCGTTGAAAAGGCATAGACAGTTAACGCCTTAACCCCAATATTTGCACATATTTTTGTAATCTCACGTACATTCATCGCACCCTCTTGATGACCTGCCGTTCGCGGGAGACCACGCTTTTTAGCCCATCTTCCATTCCCATCTAAAATAATCGCAATATGTTGTGGCAAAGGTGCATTTAAAATGCGATTTTTATCTAACTGTGCCTTTTTTTTCTTTTTAAAGAACATTAAAGAAACCGCCTTTCATATATATAACCTATCTTATATATTTTAATACACTTACTTTCTTTTTTCTACCAACATTCCGTAATTATACAAATAAACTTTAACTCTGTCATAAATAAATACCTGCCTTGAAATTTTTTCATAAAAAAAAGCTACTAAAAAATTAGTAGCTTAATTTATATAAAGCCATCTTATGGTGCCACATATATTTAATGACATTCCAGAAAAATCACTCACTGCAGGCTAATGCTTAAGGGCATGTTGCCGAATTTTTTTCTTTATTCTTCGAATTTCTTCCTTCGTCAAGGGTTGAAGCTCACACCCCATCTCGAGAGTGGAATTTCCTTTCTGTTTATTAAAAGATAACTTAATAAACTTACTATCCTTTCCTTTCATTCGAATTTACCTGCAAAATAATTAGTTACTTCTTTTGAAATATCCATAACGTTGTGCGTTTGTTTTCACCCGAGTTTCTACACTTTGGGCCGCACGTTTTTCGTCGCCAACAAATTCAGCACCAAATTCCGTTTGCATTTTAGAAACATCAGGGATTAATGCATTACGAGCTGACTTTTTAAATTTTTTTTCTTCAACCGTCATGTTGCCGCCTCCTCATAACACCATGTGATGACAATACTATTTTGCATTTTTTGTCGAATAATATACTTGGATGTTGAGTGTTTTTTTTTATTTTAATTTGAAATATCCCATTCATAAATATTAATTTCTCTTACACCAAACATATACATTTCTAAATAAATAGGAATATAATAGGTACCCATCCATCGTGCATTTAGTCGTTGACAAGTTCTATTCGATGGAATATTACTCGGTAAACAACTAATGTACAAGTAATTCATCCCATGTGCCTTAGCCACACGTTTAATAAGCTCACACGCTTTTTGTGCATAATGATTTCCACGATACGGAGGATATATTTCATATCCAACGTTTCCCCCATAAAATGTATTCTCATTATAACCAATACGAATATCAATTTTCCCTATTTCATAAGGGCTTAAATGTTTTTTAATTTGAAAATAGTACGTTGGCGCCTTAAACTTCTCTAAATGAGCAGGAACCTTTCTTTCAATAATTAAATCAATTTCTCCGTCTGTTAAATACCCCACATCCTTGAATCTAATCATTATCCCAACACCCCCCTGAATCTTGTTACATTATTCTTTATAATCATACGTCTTTCATTAGAAAAAAATGAAAAAAAGACAATAAAGATTATCTTTTTGGGGATAAAAAAAGCTACCCAACTTGGGTAGCTTTTTTGGTTCTATAATATTTAGTGTTGCTGATTAAGCAGCACTTTTTTCATAGGATAAAAAAAAGAGACTTCAAGTCTCAATCCTGTTACAATGTTATCGACTAAAACAATATTGAAAGGATAAGATTTAATGTCTCACTCATATTTTACTAGAAAACTTTTAAATATTAAAGATAAAAATATTACATTTTCAGAAGATTATCTTGAGGAAGTGAAGTTGAACGGAATTACTAGCTTTATCTTTAAAGGTATTCTTACGTATCAACCGACTCATTGTCAAAAATGCGGAACCCTATTTGATTCAAAATTTAAGAAGCATGGATTTAAAACCTCTCGAATTGTCATTCCAAAAGTCTCTCTTCACGATACCTACTTAGACCTAAAAAAACAGCGTTATTATTGTGGGCATTGCCAGTCTACTTTTACACTAAGTACTTCAATTGTTGAAAAGAACTGTTACATTTCTTATCATACGAAACACGCCATTGCTTTAGAGGCCTAAAATAAAATTTCTGAATGTGATATCGCACGTCGCCATCAGGTCTCTCATTCAACCGTCAATCGAATCATCCATAGCTTTTATGAATCTCAAACCTTAAACCTTAATTATTTACCTGAAAATCTCTGTTTTGATGAATTTAAATCCGTTAAGTCTGCTGAGGGGCATATGTCTTTTATTTTTTGCGATGCTGACTCAAAACAAATCATCGATATCGTTGAAGATCGTCGTTTAAACTCCCTTCAAGCTTATTTTAAACGATACACAAAGGAAGCACGTCATCGAGTAAAAAATATTGTGATTGATATGTACGCTCCTTACATCAGCCTCATTAAGGATCTTTTTCCTCATGCCCAAATTATCATTGATAAATTTCATCTCGTTCAACATCTCTCTCGTGCACTGAACAAAACTCGAATCCGATTCATGAAAAAGTTCAAAAAGCATGGTCGTAAATTCAAACGTTATTGGCGCTTATTTTTAAAATCTCACGCTTTACTTAATACCACCACTTATCGATCAGTTTACTGCTTTAAACAACCCATGCGTGAAATTGATATCTTAAACTTTCTACTTGATTTATCTCCTGAATTAAAAGCAACCTATGATTTATATCAAGAGTTACTTTTCGCTCTTCAGACAAAAAACTTAAAACGATTTAATCATTTACTCGAAACGGAACATCCGCTTGTTTCTCCTGAGTTTCAAACGGCTTTCCAAACCTTTAAAACTTATCAATCCTATATTAAAAATACACTCTCAACTCATTACACAAATGGTCCCATCGAAGGAATTAATAATAAAATTAAGGTCATTAAGCGTATTGCCTTTGGATATCGTAGTTTCTATCACTTTAAATCTCGTATTCTCATGGTTCAAAATCTAACAAAGCCTAAAACGAAAATCCTAGCAGCATAGCTACTAGGATTTCGATTTGAATTTTCGTTGTAACAGGTTACAAATTAATCAGCAACACTATTTGACAAAGAACCGCTTTTTTATGCTAGATAGACATAATATCTTTTTCTTTTTCGTCAGCGACTGCGTCAACTTCTTTGATTTTTTTATCAGTTAATTTTTGAACATCTTCAGTATAACCTTTTAAAGCATCTTCAGTAATTTCACCATTTTTTTGTAATTTTTTAAATTCATCATTGGCATCACGACGAACATTTCGGATTGCAACTTTTGCATCTTCTGCGAATCCTTTAACTTTTTTCGCTAACTCACGACGACGTTCTTCAGTTAAAGCTGGAACATTTAAGCGAATAACTTCACCATCATTATTTGGTGTTAATCCAATGTTTGCTTCATTAATTGAACGTTCAATCGCTGATAACATTGATTTATCATATGGTTTAATTACAAGTTGACGTGCTTCCGGAACTGTAATTTGTGCCATTTGATTAATTGGTGTTGGCATTCCATAATAATCTACTTGAATATTATCTAATAATGCTGCACTTGCGCGTCCAGTACGTAATACTGAAAACTCACGTTTTAAAGAATCAATTGCTTTACTCATTCGAGTATCTGCGTTTGTTAATACACTTTTAGGCATAATTATCTCCCTTTCACGATTGTTCCGATTTTTTCTCCGGCTACAGCCTTTTTAATATTACCAGACTCATTCATATTAAAAACTAATAATTCAATATCATTATCCATACATAAAGAAGCCGCTGTAGAATCCATTACCTGTAACCCTTGATTTAAAACTTCTAGATATGATAACTCATCATATTTAGTTGCTTCTTTATTATAACGTGGATCATCATTATATACACCATCTACGCCATTCTTTGCCATTAAAATTGCATCTGCATTAATTTCTGCTGCGCGTAAAGCAGCTGTCGTGTCTGTTGAAAAATATGGATTTCCAGTTCCACCACCAAAAATAACGATACGTCCCTTTTCTAAATGGCGGATAGCACGACGACGAATATAAGGCTCTGCAATTTGATTCATATGAATAGAAGTTTGCGTACGTGTTTGAATCCCACATCCTTCTAACGCGTTTTGCAACGCCAGTGCATTCATTACGGTTGCTAACATTCCCATATAGTCAGCACTAGATCGTTCCATTCCCATTTCGCTGGCAGTTTTCCCACGCCAAATATTACCTCCACCGACGATAATTGCAATTTCTACACCTATTTCATATGCACTTTTAATTTGTAGTGCAATCTGTTGCACGGTCTCAGCATCAATACCAAACCCTTTTCCTCCTGCTAAAGCTTCACCGCTTAGCTTTAAAACAACGCGCTTGTAAGCCGCCATCAGGACACCCACTTTCCATAACCTTTTAAATTCGAAACAAGGGACACAGAAATGTGCCCCCTAAATATAAATGGTAATTATGCGCGAACTTGGCTCATTACTTCTTCAGCGAAGTTTGCAACAACTTTCTCAATTCCTTCTCCAACTTCTAATCGGATAAATAATTTGATTGTTGATCCATTATTCTTAGCATATTTAGCAACAGTAACATCTCCATCTTTAACAAATGGTTGTTCTAACATACATACATCTGCTAAGAATTTACGGATACGACCTTCTACCATTTTTTCAACGATATTAGCTGGTTTTCCTTCATTTAATGCTTCTTGAGTTAAGATTTCACGTTCTTTAGCTACAACTTCAGCAGGAACTTGATCAACAGTTAAATATTGTGGGTTAATAGCTGCTGCATGCATAGCTGCGTCCTTAGCAACTTCTTCTTTTCCTTCAACAACTGTTAATGCTGCAATACGTCCTCCCATGTGTAAGTAAGAACCAAAGAATTCGTTATCTGCTTTTTCAACAACTGTTAAACGACGTAACGTAATTTTTTCTCCGATTGTTGATGTTGCTTCGATTAACATTGCATCTACTGTTGTTCCATCAACTTCAATTGCTAATGCTTCTTCAACATTTGCTGGTTTGTTAGCTACTAAGATTTTTCCTAATTTATCTAATAATGATAAGAATTGTTCATTCTTAGCAACGAAGTCTGTTTCTGAGTTTAACTCAAAAATAACTGCTGTATTACCATCGATTGCTACTGAGCATAATCCTTCAGCCGCTACACGATCTGATTTTTTAGCTGCTTTTGCGATTCCACGTTCACGTAACCAATCGATTGCAGCTGACATATCTCCATTTGTTTCTACTAATGCTTTTTTACAGTCCATCATTCCTGCACTAGTTTTTTCACGTAATTCTTTAACCATAGCCGCTGTAATTGCCATTATGATTCCTCCTAAGATTTTAATAAAAGTTTAACACCACTTATCGTTGTATCTTTTTGATAATAACAAAAAAACACAAATATTGCAAGCTATTACAATCTTCTTTTTAAAATGAATTCATCTTAAATCATTCATCTATATTCTAGAAGATTTATCTTATATTTATTCATTAAATATAAAACAACTTATTTATTACACATTTTCAAAAAAAATACCTTTAACTCTAATGAGAAAAAGGTATTCATTATCAAATTACTCAGCTACTACTGCTTCTTCAACTACTTCTTCAGTAGCTACTTCTTCAGCAGATCCTTGATTTACTTCAATGATTGCATCAACCATTTTACCAACAATTAAACGTACCGCACGGATAGCGTCATCGTTAGCTGGAATTACATAATCAACATCTTCAGGATCACAGTTTGTATCAACAATACCGAATACTGGAATGTTTAATTTACGTGCTTCTGCAATTGCAATACGCTCTTTACGAGGATCAATTACGAAGATTGCGCTTGGTAATTCTTTCATATCACGGATTCCGCCTAAGAATTTATTTAAACGATCCATTTCTTTGCGTAATGTGATAACTTCTTTTTTAGGTAATACATCAAATGTACCATCTTGCTCCATTGTTTCTAATTCTTCTAAACGAGCAATACGAGCTTGGATAGTTTTAAAGTTTGTTAAAGTTCCACCTAACCAACGTTGGTTAACCCAGAATTGTCCTCCACGGATTGCTTCATCTTTAACAGCTTCTTGAGCTTGTTTTTTAGTTCCTACGAATAAAACACGTCCACCATCTTTTGCGACTTCTTGTAAAGCGTAATAAGCTTCATCTAATTTTTTAGCTGTTTTTTGTAAGTCGATGATGTAAATTCCATTACGATCAGTGTAGATGTATTTTTTCATTTTTGGGTTCCAACGACGTGTTTGGTGTCCGAAGTGTACCCCTGCTTCTAACAATTGCTTCATTGAGATAATAGCCATTGTAAGTTCCTCCTAAGTTCGAATTTGTTCGGCCGCCACATCTTTCAACACAAATTGCCACTATCATAAATAGCACTAGACAATTCGCTCCAGATGTGTGTGTATTTTTATGCCGTTTATAAATTTATCATACTTCGTCTTTTTTTTCAACTATCTTTCAAATTTTTTTATTTCTAAAATAAAATTTCAAGCAAATCCCTCATCATTAAAAACCTTGAGCGAGTTAATGACAGTCTTTCCTTTTCTACTACAATAAAAGCTATTCGTCAGGGGTTAGATGCTTCCTCTTAGATATGAATCAAATAATTTATCACGTTTTACTACCATCTATCCGTCTAAAACCTTATAAACTGCACCAAAAGTATATCCCCTAAAAGCGTCCTGCACCATATGATTACCCTTTTTCGAATTTTAAATAGACAGAAACCTTCATTTACTATAATTAGAAAAAAACTTTCCTTATCAGAAAGTTTTCGGTTCATCCATTTCTTTATTTATAATATTCTAAGTCTGCGTTATCAGCCACACAAATAATTGTTTGTAGTAAAAACGGTGGAAAATTCAATTGACTCGTTTTTATTGTACGAGGTTCACCCACAACCTTCGCACATCGAATACCATCTTGCGTTAAAACAAGCACATATTGCCCCCTATTTATATCCGTTTGCATTACCGCATATGTATAAAAACCACTATATCCTTTAAATTGAACTTCGATTACAGTGACCCATTCATCTACTAATTTTTCCCCCAACACTATCTGTCCATCCCTATCTTCGCAAATTTGCGACTGTTCAGAGTTTGGTATTAATAAGTAAATCAATATCCCTAATCCAATTAAAAAGATGATAATAATGCCACTCACTAGTAAAATTGCTTGCACAATATATCACCCCGTAAATTAATGTCTCTCTTTCGTTCTAAATAAATTTTATCGAATATTGCTAGCAAAATCAACCACTTATATCTTTTTTTCGTTATTTTATGACATTATTTTTGTAGTACTCTCCTTATATCTCAATAACTAATTATAATATCCCCACTTCCGACCTTTTTATACTTTTTAATGAAAAAAGCATCCCATAGATTAAACCTTCTATCTAACCTATGAGATGCCTATTATGATTTAAATTGGTTATTCTTTAATTGTCTTTGACGTTTCCGTTAACGATGCAATCAACCCACTAACATTTTGAATTTCAGATGGAATAATTAACTTCGTTGCCTGTCCTTCAGCTACCTGCGCCAATGCCTCAAATGATTTTAACGTTAATACTTCCGTAGTTGGTTGTGCCTCATTAAGCATCTTTAACCCTGCTGACGTTGCCTCTTGAACTTTTAAAATAGCTTCCGCTTCCCCCTCTGCTTTACGAATAGCAGCTTCTTTTTCTGCTTCTGCCGCTAAAATCATCGCCTGCTTACGTGCCTCTGCTTCAAGGATTTGCGATTCTTTGAGCCCTTCTGCTTTTAAAATGGCTGATGTCTTTTCCCCTTCTGCCTGTAAAATTTTCTCTCGTCTCTCACGCTCAGCACGCATCTGTTTCTCCATAGCAGCCTGAATATCTTCCGGTGGAATAATATTTTTTACTTCTACCCGATTAATTTTGATTCCCCATGGATCCGTTGCTTCATCCAATACAGCACGCATACGTGAATTAATAATATCCCTTGAGGTCAATGTCTCGTCTAATTCCAATTCCCCAATAATATTACGCAATGTTGTTGCCGTAAGATTTTCAATAGCTGCAAATGGGTTACTAACTCCGTATGTAAATAATTTAGGATCCGTAATTTGAAAAAATACAACCGTATCAATCTGCATCGTAACATTATCTTTAGTAATGACTGGTTGTGGTTTAAAATCAATCACCTGTTCTTTTAATAATACTTTATTTGCAACACGGTCCATAATAGGAATCTTAACGTGTAAACCGACGTTCCATGTTGCTGCATAAGCCCCAAAACGTTCAATAACGTAGGCATTTGCCTGAGGTACAACTTTAATATTTGCCATAACTAAAATAATCATCACAATGATAATAGCCAATATAAAATAAAGCATAATTTTCATCTCCTTCCTTCTATTTAACGATGATCGTAACCCCTTCAATTCTTAAAACAGTCACAATAGCACCTTCGGCGTAAGTCTGTTTACTTTCAGACATAGAGCGCCAAAATTTCCCTTCCAGCTTCACCTCACCCGCTACATACGGAAGAATTTCTTTAGTAACAACGGCTTCTTTACCAATCAAGTCATCAAGATTCGTCTTTTCCTTTCCAACCTTCAACATACCAACCGCAAATTTTCTCGTTTTTACAATCAAGATTAAAGAGGTTGCAAGAAAAATAAAAATTTGAATCATAACCGAATCAATAAAAATAGAGGTAAGCATAGCGGCCAACGCTCCAATAGCAAACCAGATAGAAACTATCCCTAGCGTCATTGCCTCAATAATACCAAAAATAGTAGCAAGTAAAAACCATAACCACGGTAAAGGAATAGTTAAACCTACACTTAATAAACTAGCCATTTCCCCTCACTCCATTCTAACCACTACTCTTCCATTATAGCTAATCAACCGTCCATTTAGTACTCTTCCTCAATACTATTTTTCACTTTTTCTTGCTCTAGGATGTGCGACCGCATAAGCCTGTTTAAGGTGCTCCTTCGAAACGTGAGTATAAATTTGCGTACTTGATAAATGCTCATGTCCAAGTAATTCCTGCACAGCTCTTAAATTTGCACCATGATTCAGTAAATGCGTTGCAAATGTGTGCCGAATCATATGTGGGGCAACCTTAATATGCATGGCAGTATTCCGAGTTAACCTCTTTAAAATATCACGAACGCCTCTGTCAGTTAATGGAAACCCAAGGTGATTTAAAAATACAACATCTGTTTCAATATGTGACTTATTCAATAATTGGTTTCGTCCCACTTTTAGATAGCATTGCATCGATTCCACAGCAAAATCTCCAAGTGGAACATACCGGTCCTTTTTCCCCTTTCCGTGCACCAATAACATCCCTGTCTCAAAGTCAAACTGGCTTATAGTGAGATTACAGCATTCCGAAACCCGTATTCCGGTTGCATATAAGAGCTCTAACAATGCATAATTGCGGCTTCCTAGTACAGTTGATCGATCG
This sequence comes from Turicibacter faecis, assembly GCF_037076425.1. Lineage (NCBI taxonomy): Bacteria > Bacillati > Bacillota > Erysipelotrichia > Erysipelotrichales > Turicibacteraceae > Turicibacter > Turicibacter faecis. Next base: position 1,418,759 of record NZ_AP028127.1, read on the forward strand.
ATTCCTTCGAACAATGCTACCATTTCTTCCTCATATAAAAATTTAGGCAACACCTGTCCTCCCTTCGGTGCCTTAATAATTGAAAAGGCATTGGAAGAGACGACCCCTTCCTTCAGTAAAAAATAATAATAGGAACGCAAAGACGATAACTTTCGACTTACCGTATGACGATTCAATTTTTGTAAGTAACATTCATTAAGATAACTCCTAACATCACCGTATTCCACATCAAAAGGGGGGATAGATTCCTTCTCGCAAAATAACGTCCATTCGACTAAGTCCTTTTGATAATTTGAAATTGTATGCATCGAGTACCTCTTCTCATACATCAGGTATTCCAAATATTTATGAATCAGCTCCTCCACTTTAACCCTCCTTTATGCCAAAGAAAACAGTACCTTCCGTACTGTTTTCTTTACCACCTTCTATAGTAACTCTTTACATTCCTTAATTTTTTCGATAGCACGTGCTGCATACATTGCTTTCTTTTCTTTTTTCTTCACACGACCCTCTAAATCTAAAAACAGCCCAAAATTAGCATTCATCGGTTGAAATCCATCACAAGAAGTATGCGTAATGTAGTAAGCCATTGATCCCATCGCCGTTTCCCTTGGGAATTCAATTAGCTCTTCACCCAACATATACTTCGCCATATTGATCCCTGCAATCATTCCCGATGCAGCCGATTCAACATAACCTTCCACTCCCGTTAATTGACCTGCAAAGAACAAATCATCACGTGTCTTAAATTGATAAGTCGGACGAAGTAGTACCGGAGAATTAATAAACGAATTTCGATGCATCACTCCATAACGGACAATTTCAGCATTTTCAAGTCCTGGGATCATTTGAACAATACGTTTTTGTTCCCCCCATTTTAAATGCGTTTGGAATCCAACTAAATTATAAAGCGTTCCCGCCGCATTATCCTGTCTTAATTGAACGACGGCATACGGTGTTTGTCCTGTCTTTGGATCTTCAAGGCCTACTGGTTTCATTGGACCAAATAAAACTGTTTGTCGGCCACGTTTTGCCATTACCTCAATTGGCATACATCCTTCAAAGAAAACTTCTTTTTCAAATTCCTTAACCGGAACCACTTCTGCATTAACTAAAGCCTCATGCCAAGCATTAAACTCCTCTTCAGACATCGGACAATTTAAGTAGGCAGCCTCACCTTTATCATAACGAGACTTTAAATAAACTTTATCAAAGTTAATAGAATCCTTTTCAATAATAGGCGCTGCGGCATCATAGAAATAAAACGAATGATGTCCTGTCATTTCACGAATATATGCGCTTAAAGCATCACTTGTTAACGGACCTGTCGCCACAATCGTCGGCCCATCGGGGATTTCCGTTAACTCTTCTCGAATAACTTCCACATTAGGGTGTTGACTTAAATAATCTGTAATTTGTCCTGAAAAGCCTTCACGATCGACGGCAAGGGCTCCTCCTGCAGGTACAGCATTAGCATCTGCTGCCTTCATAATAAGTGAATCTAAAATTCGCATCTCTTCCTTTAAAACACCGACCGCATTAGCTAAACCGTCTGCACGCAATGAATTTGAACATACTAATTCTGCAAAATTTTGCGTATGATGAGCTGGCGTATTTTTTACTGGACGCATTTCATATAGCTTAACTTGAATTCCACGTTTAGCAAGCTGGTAAGCTGCCTCCGAACCTGCTAAACCTGCTCCAATGACATTTACATATTTCATTTATACTAGCCTCCTACAAGTTGCGACTGAATATTTCATTACAACTGAAAATTATATCATAAATTCAATCAACTGCTAAGCCCCTTTCGGTGCCCGACTCCTTCACCGACTATCGGTTCATACTTTATAAAATACCCTTGAAAACCCCACCTTTTAAAAGGTGGGGTTGAGATTAATCCTCTTTATAATCACATTCCTTATTTGAACACTGAACCTCATTTTTCTTTCCTTTGACCACAAGTAGTTGCCCACACTTCGGACATTTTTTATCAATCGGCTTATTCCAAAGTGCATAATCGCACGCTGGATATTTATCACATCCATAAAAAACTTTTCCACGACGTGTTTTCTTTTCAACGATCTCTCCCGTTTCACACTTAGGACACTTCACTCCAGTTGAAACAGGGGCCGCTTCCTCTTTCGCTTCTTTTTTTATATATTTACACGTCGGATATCCGCTACAAGCGACAAATTCACCGTAACGCCCACGACGAATAACGAGCGGGCTTCCGCATTCTGGACACTCTTCCCCTATTTCAACAGGGGCAATTTTCTCCATATTTTTCTGTGCCTCTTCAAGCATTGGCATAAAATGATCGTAAAACATTTTCAACTCATCATACCATACTTTTTGACCTTTAGAGATTTCATCGAGGTTATTTTCCATTGCGGCCGTATACTCGACGTTGATAAACTCTGAAAAAAACTCGGCTAACTTGTCACTTGTTAAAATACCTTGATCAGTAGGTTTAAATTTTTTATCCTCTAGCATGACATACCCACGATTTTTCAAGGTTTCCATCGTTTGCGCATATGTAGATGGACGGCCAATTCCTAACTCTTCCATTTCTTTAATCAATTTTGCCTCACTATAACGTGCTGGCGGTTGAGTAAAATGTTGCTGTGGTTCGATGTCTACGAGGGCTAATGTATCCCCTACATTTAGACGCGGTAAAGCTGCATTTTTCGTTTCCTCATAACTATAAACACGTAAATACCCATCAAAAACTAAGACCTGACCATTAACACGAAATAAATAATCATTCGAGCGAACCTCAATTGTTGTTGCTTCTACGGTAGCACTTTTCATCAAACTCGCAACCGCACGCTCCCAAATTAATTTATATAAACGCAATTCATCGCGTTTTAAATACGGCTTCATCTCTTCAGGTGTTCGGGAAACAGATGAAGGACGGATTGCCTCATGGGCCTCCTGTGCATTTTTCACTTTTTTTGTACTCGTTGCTGTTGTTTTAACGTAGTTCGTTCCATAATTTTTTTTAATAAATGATTTTGTTGCATCGATGAAGTTATCAGCTAATCTCGTAGAATCCGTTCGCATATAGGTAATTAATCCGACTGTTTCTGAACCTATATTAATCCCTTCATATAACTTCTGAGCAATCGTCATCGTTTTCTTCGCGTTATATCCAAGCTTACTTGCCGCTTCCTGTTGAAGCGTTGAAGTAATAAATGGAAGTTTGGGTTGTTTTAATTTATTCTTTTTTTCCACCTTTTCTACAACATAAGGGTCTGAAAGCTCCGCCAAAATAGCCTTAACTTCATCCTCGTTCGCAATTGAAATCTTTTTATTTGCTTTTTTCATAAGTTCAGCTTCAATTTTGGCACTTTGTCGTTCAAACATCGCATGAATCGACCAATACTCTTCACTTTTAAACTTTTGAATCTCTTTTTCACGTTCAACAATAAGTTTTAGAGCCACCGATTGAACACGACCTGCACTTTTACTCTTAATCTTACTTTGTAACAATTTACTTAACTTAAAACCAATAATACGATCAAGTATACGTCGGCTCTCTTGGGAACGAACTAAATCCATATCAATCGCTCTCGGATGTTTAAAAGCCTCTAAAATAGCGTCTTTTGTAATCTCATTAAAGACGACACGTCGCTTTAAATCAACATCCAGTCCAAGAACATCTGCCAAATGCCAACTAATCGCCTCCCCTTCACGGTCGGGGTCGGTAGCTAGATAAACGGCATCTGAATTTTTAGCAGCCTGTTTTAATTCTTTTATAATTTTGGATTTTCCAGTCACATTTTTATAATTTGGCTTAAAATGATCCTCAACATCCACTCCTAAACCACCCGGTCCAGTCGTTGCTAAATCACGAATATGTCCGACGCTCGATAAAACCGTATAGTCCGATCCTAAATAATTTTCAATCGTTTTGGCTTTAGCAGGCGACTCTACTATTACTAAATTTTTCCCCATACCTATCACCTTTTCTATCTCAATAACTAACCCAGCTATTCTTTAACTGAGCGCTTTCTCATCTATTATTCGACTCTATTTATAAACTATTCACTAGTTATTAACAATAAACAGTCAAAATAAAACACAAAAAATATTACTGCTTTCCTCTCCTCTTGTCAATCATTTCATTAGAAATTTCATAGAAAGAATCCATTCTTTTTCATTTTTTTACTCTTTTTTCTTTTCTATTCAACACAGCGTTTAATAATTTCCAGAATTATCATATTGTTAGCACAGTCATTCTACAATTTTTTGCACTTAGGCCGATGACCCCTCACTTTTAAATCACCAAGTACAACTTCTACATATGGTTTAACCAAGAAAAAATTTCACTGCAATTTAAAAAACAATGTGCGCCATAGCGAATTAACTCTAAACATCCCCTTGATGAATGAACATTGTACGAAGCGGGCAACGCATAAACAACCTTTCCAACATCAATTTGGCCTTTTAATGAATTTAATCGATAATCGCCTTTCGTCATTTCTATAACAATTAAAACATCACTTAAAGCTTGTAACAAGTGATGCGCTCTATTAAATCGTTGAGCAGACGGGGAAACACCTGGGGGATACTCTGTTAATACCAAGTGCCCCTTTATTAATTGATAATATAAATCGTAGTTTTCTCGAGGGTAAATAACCCAAAAACCAGAGGGCAAAATAGCAATCGTTTTCCCCTCTTTAGTAGCTATTGAATGCGCAACTGTTTCAATCCCGAGTTGTAAATTTCCTACAAGAGTAATTCCCTTATCTAGAAGTTGAAAGCCTAGTTTACGTGCCTCACCTATCCCTGTTTGAGAAGGTCTTTGATTTCCAATTAAAGCAACCCTTTTTCCCTCTAACAAGTTTGGATTCCCCTTGTAATAAAGAACAAATGGAGGAGCCGGCATCTCTTTATAACACTCTGGGTATTCCGGATCTAAGATTGTTAAAACTGATATATTTTTTATCTGCTTTAAACACTCCTTCACCTGATTTTCAGTTATTTGCGTTAACATTTTATCTTGTATCAAAAAATCATACATTTCCTTCCAATTACCTTTTTTTAAAATACTAAGTGTAATTAACTTTTCACGTATATTCATGTTTATCACCCAATATACTATACGAAGAAGGCAATCCCTTTCCTTTTCTAAACAAAAAAAGATTACATTTTCGTAATCTTTTTTTGTTTAGAGCGTATAGGTTCAAACGATTTACGGTGCTCCGCTACGATTCCATAATCCTCTATCGCTTGTAAATGTTCCTTCGTTCCATATCCTACATGGCGTTCAAACCCGTAATTCGGATATTTTTCCCCTAAGTCCTTCATATAGGCATCCCGCGTTACCTTTGCTACGATACTAGCCGCGGCAATTGAAACACTCTTTGCATCGCCCTTTATAATTGAGGTTTGCGCAATGTTCACCCGAGGCAATTGAATGGCATCCAGTAACAGGTGTTGTGGTTGCTGTTGCAAATGATTAATCGCCCGTTCCATCGCTAGCTTCGTTGCTTCATAAATATTCAGACGATCTATTTCTTCACTGGTACAGATTCCTACCCCTATTCCAATCGCATGTTTTTGTATCTCCTCGTAAAAATATTGACGCTTTGCCTCTGATAATTTTTTTGAATCATCAATTCCGAACAACCAACAATCAGTTGGTAAAATAACGGCCGCCGCCACAACAGGTCCTGCTAATGGCCCTCGTCCTACCTCATCAACACCAGCTATCAAATCAATACCATTATAACGAAGCTCATTCTCATAGATAGACATTGTAATAAATTTTTGAAATTCATCGTACTCTCGTTGAACCTTTTTTTCATACTGTCTAACTAATCTCTGAACCCCTATACGGTTATCCTCTTTTAACTTCTCCAAAATAGAATCTTCAACGATATCTTGTTGTAAGAGATTTTTTATCTCACTTATTGTATAATTTTCCATCCGTTAGTCGCTCACCCTTCTAAATCACTAGAAATCATATCTTTAACCCATCGGATTTATATTATCAACTTTCCGATGCTCACTAAATGATGCTAAAATTCACCCTCCTATTTTAACATCATTCCTAAAAGGATTCTAGACTATTTTCCTCGTTTTTATAAAATCCCCCTAAAAGTAAACGATTGTTTCGGATCACCCCCTACGAAAAAGGCCTTAATTACTATCTAATAGTAAATTAAGGCCTCTCTACTAATCCTCTTTTTTAATATCTATCGGACGCTCAAAAGATAACCGCCCTAACTTTAATCCTCGAATTTCACGGAGTAAAATTTCATAAACTTTATCATAATCTACATAGCCACCCGATTGTAAGAATCCGCGTTTCCGACCGATTTCCTCCAAAACAGCAACCTTATCATCAAATTCTCCACTTAAATGATAGCGTTCAATCAATCGCTCCGGATAATTATTTATTAAATAGTCCAATGCATATAAAATAATATCATCTAGGTGCAAAATTGTATCTTTAATTGCCCCAGTTACTGCTAGATTATAACCTACTCGTTGATCTTCAAATTTTGGCCATAAAACACCCGGTGTATCAAGCAATTCTAATTCCTTTTCAACCTTGATCCACTGTTGCGCTTTCGTCACACCTGGGCGATCTCCCGTTTGGGCCGCTTTTCGTTTAGCTAAATTATTTGTTAACGTTGATTTACCTACGTTAGGAATTCCCAAGATCATCGCTCGAATAGGACGTGGGCGTAACCCTTTAGCCTTTTCTTTCTCAAATTTTTCTTTTAAAATCTCCTTTGAAGCTTCAACGATTTGTTTAATCGCATTTTGGTGAAGAGCATCAACGGTGATGACTGGTTGATTTTGCTGCTTAAAGTAGTTCACCCACTGTTGTGTAACGGTTGCATCTGCAATATCAGCTTTATTTAAAATAATCAATTTAGGCTTATGCTTTATGATTTCATTCATCATTGGATTACTCGATGAATAAGGAATACGAGCATCTAATAATTCATAAACAATATCTACTAATTTTAATTTTTCTTGTATTTGACGACGGGCCTTTGCCATATGTCCTGGAAACCATTGTACTGTCATCGTGTCACTCCCTAGGTTGTTTTTACTATTAGATTATCCTGATATGAACATTTCATTCCCACCCTAATAACTTAATTGTCTCTATGATCCATCCATTGCGCCCCAACTACATGACCTAATATTTGATTTTCATGGATAAGCCCAATTTGCCGACTATCCACGCTTAGCGGGCGATTATCACCAAGGACCAGATAGTACCCCGGTGGAATTTTTTCACAAGATTGAAATTGACATACTTCTTGTAGTGTAAAATCCCAAGTAAAGGTATCCCCTGACTTGATATCTTTATCAAGATATGGCTCCGGTACAACTATCCCATCCACATATAGTTGATCTTCTACCACTTCTATACTTTGGCCAGGAAGTCCAATTATTCGTTTAACATAGTACTGTCCCTCACTGACCTCAAAAACAATAACATCAAAGGCCTTCGGTTCATAGCCTAACTTCCATAGAATTGCTGAATCACCATCTTGTAAGGTTGGCAACATTGACGCACCATCTACCTTTACTGGCGTAAATATAAAATGTTGAATCAATATGACCATTACTAATGCAATTAAAAATGTTTTTCCCCAATAAAATCCAAACCGTAATACCCTAACTCTCATATTACTTTCCCCCTTAGTAAGTCCCCCTATTCTATCCTAATTTAATCAATTATTCAATCGGCCCAAAACTTGATAATGGCCACTGAATCCAAACCGCCTTTCCTAAAAGCTGATCCTTATGAACCAACCCAATATCCCGACTATCCCGACTATGTGGGCGATTATCACCAAGGACCAAATAATAATCTTCTGGAATAACAGAACACTCATCAAATTGGCAAATGTCTTCTAAAGTAAAATCCTCAGTAAAAGAACCGCTATACGCTACAACACTTTTCCCTCTTTGTAGATAATTTTCCATAACAGGTTGGTTATCTACATACAATTGATCGTCATAATAAGAAACCGTTTGTCCAGGTATTCCAATGACCCGCTTAACATAATAGACATTAGGAGAATATTCAAATACTACCACGTCAAATGGCTTAGGTTGATACCCTAATTTCCACAAAATAACAGAATCCTCATCGTGCAGGGTTGGATACATAGAAGGCCCATCCACCTTTACCGGTGTAAAAACATATTTATGAACAAGTGTTACTATAATAAAAATAATAACAAATGTTTTTACCCAATCAAAAACTTCTCGCAGTATTTTTTTCATTCCCTTCACTCCACCAATCTATTTTTCACCTAGATTTATCATATGCTATCATAGTCCAAACCAACGGTGCTTATACATTTTACTGTTAATTTTACCATAAAAATGAATTAATAACAAAAAAAAGATGCCCCAAACCGGAGTTTTTTGGGCATCTTAGTTGCAATTGAGGTAAGTGTGTTAAAATTCTAAAATTATCGACGCTCTTTAATACGAGCTGCTTTCGCTGATAAGCTACGGATGTAGTTAAGTTTTGCACGACGAACTTTACCACGACGAGTAACTTCGATTTTTTCAATAATTGGTGTGTGTAATGGGAATGTACGTTCTACACCACATCCGAAAGAGATTTTACGAACTGTGAATGTTCCGCTAATTCCTTTACCATTTTGACGTTTTAATACTAAACCTTCGAATACCTGAACGCGCTCACGGTTACCCTCTTTAATACGAACGTGTACACGTACGTTATCTCCTGCGCGGAATTCTGGTAAATCTGTTTTTAAATATGATTGTGTTAATTCATTGATTAATTGTTGACTCATTAATCTCACGCTCCTTCATTACGCAAGTTCATTCAATTAGATCATCTAATTCAGCGGAACCTGGGGTAGTGCTCTTTGGCACGTTTGAAATCATACCATATTATTTTTACTAATTCAATGGATTTTGAGTGAATATTCGCAAAATTCTTCTTTTTTTGATTTCTAGCTCTTAAAATAAAGCTTTTTTTCCTTTTATTTAGTAACACATCTTAATTTTCCATTTATAAAATTCACAGATAAATCACAGATTTAATCATTTTTTAACGCTTTAAATTGATCAATGAGTTGTTTTTCTTTCTCCGTTAATGACCGAGATTCTAGTAAATCTGGACGGCGTTGATAAGTACGGTAAAGTGATTGTTCATGACGCCACTGTTCAATCCTTTTATGATTACCTGAAATTAGCACCTCTGGAACTACCATTCCCCGAAAGTCAACCGGACGAGTATACTGGGGAAATTCAAGTAATCCTGTTGAAAATGAATCATCTTCATGAGATTCTTGCTTTCCTAAAACATCAGGTAACAAACGAACAACGGCATCCGTCATCACCATGGCAGCAAGCTCCCCACCCGTTAATACGTAATCACCTAAAGATAATTCGTCCGTAACTAAATATTCACGAATTCGCTCATCGAATCCTTCATAATGTCCACAGATAAAAATGAGATGTTCCTCTTTAGATAACTCTTCTGCTTTCGATTGGGTGAATCGCTCGCCTTGAGGACACATCAATATAATCCGTGGCTTCGTCTCTCCAGCCTGACACACTGATTCAACTGCATCAAAGATTGGCTGGGCTGTCAATAGCATTCCAGCACCACCACCATAAGGATAATCGTCCACCTTTTTATGTTTATTTTCGGAAAATTCTCGAAAATTTACGGTGTTTAATTCAACAGCGCCACTCGCTTGTGCCCTTTTTAAAATGGAATCATTAAAAACCCCTGTAAACATTTCTGGAAATAAAGTTAAAACATCTATTTTCATTATAATAACCCTTCTAACACATTAATTGTTACTTTTTTTGACTCGATGTCTACTGATTTTACAACATCTTCAATGTAAGGAATCAGCGCATCTTTCTGACCTGGACGTTTCACAACCCAAACATCATTCGCTCCTGTTTCAAGAATTTCACTAATCTCTCCAATCACTTCATCATCCGTTGTCACTACTTGACACCCGATAATCTCGAAGTAATAAAATTCATTTTCATCGAGTTCGTCTAACTCGTCCGCCGAAACTAATAATGCACACCCTTTAAACTTTTCAACATCGTTGATGGAATTAAGATGTTTAAACTTTAACAAATCGGCCCCTTTATGAACACGATGAGTAGCCACTGTTACCTCAATATGATCGCCATTAAAATCAATCACTAATTGGCTTCCCTTCTTAAATCGATCTTCTTTAAAATCACTATTTGAAATAACTTTAACTTCCCCTTGAAGGGCATGTGTATTAACAATTTTGCCAACCTGTAAAAAATCCATAACCTAAACCTCCTATAATAAACAGGGCCTCTTATTTCAAAGTAAGCCTTTATATCTCTATTATAGCATATCGTCGATAAACTCATACAAAAACCTCCATAAACATTCAAATCCCACCTACCGTTGGACATTCTATCCCCAATCACCTTAAAATAAGCGCATGCTAAGGCGAATGAGGAGGGCTTGTCTTCAAAAATTTACAAAACCATAGAAAAATTCTTAAAAAGAGTGTCTCTTTTGCCATATTTTATTTCCTATTTGGATATGTTATAATATCCATAATTATCAAATTTATAGGAGGGATTTTATGAATTTACGTCTAACAAAATCAACTGTCTTAATTTTCACGTATATTTTTGCGATGTTTTTATTACCTTATTTATCTTGTCAACTACTTGCTAAGATTTGTACAAGCGAAATTGATATTCAGGTGTATGCCAATTTAATCTCTTACCTTGTCCTCGTGGTTGTTTCACTCTTATTCTTCGGATCAGAACTCTCTAAACAATTCAAACAAATTGTATCGGCTAAACACTTCATTAAACATATTTTTATCGGCTGGCTACTCTTATTTATTTCATCCTATATTGCGAGCTTCCTCATTATTTTCTTTACTCAATCGTCAGATTCTTCAAGCAATCAACAAGTCATCACGGATTTAATGGCATTTCATCCAATTTTAATGGGGGGAATGACCATTTTATGCGCCCCACTTGTTGAAGAGGTAGTTTTTCGATTAACTGTAATGAGAGGATTACTTAAATATCCTTGGATTGCGATTTTACTAAGTAGTTTCTTATTCGGACTCATTCACGTCATTAGTTCATTATTCATTGGTGATTTTGCAGATTGTATCTATATTATTCAATACATGGCTATGGGATGCGCTCTTGGGTATGTCTATTATCGTCATCAAAACATTTGGTATTCTATCGGTGTTCACGCTATTCAAAATACATTATCAACCGTTATGGTTATTCTTCTTTCACTTTTAACAGCATAAATACCACCACAAAAATGGGCCCCTCAAATTGAGGGGCCCATTTTATTAAATCTAATAGATAAACAATCCAAGCTGATAAACAATTAAACTCACAACATAGGCAACTATTAATCCGAAGGAAATCATTAACAGGGTTGTCTTAATTGACTTTGTTTCTTGATACATGACCCCTACGGTCGACAGACACGGAATATAAAGTAACGAAAAAACGAGGAAACTAAATGCCTGTAGTGGTGTAAATAAGTTTAAAATTCCTATTTCGGCCCCGCAGATAATCAACATAGACGAGGCGACTAATTCTTTGGCTAAAAATCCCACCACTAAACTACTCGTTGCCTGCCAGGTTCCAAATCCAAGTGGGATAAATAGAGGTGCTAAAAGGCCCCCTAGTATGGCCAAATAACTTTGATCACCCGCTACATGCAACCCTGAGGGTCCCATCTCTTGAAGCAACCATAATAACACAGAACCAAGTACAATAAATTTTCCCGCCGTATGCAGAAAATCATTTCCACGACTTAATGTTTGGCCCATTAAGTTTTTAAACTGTGGCGCACGGTAAGGCGGAACCTCTAAAATAAACTGACTTTGAGTTTTCTTAAAAATCGATACAGATAATAACTTAGCACTTAACAAGGCAACAATAATCCCCAATAAATAAAGCCCCATAATAATGAATGATTGTGATTTTTTAAAAAATAGGCCCACGAATAAAACGTAAACCGGTAACCGAGCCGAACATGACATAAATGGAATGACCATCATCGTCTTGATTCTTTCAAACTTATCAGGAATGGTTCGAGTTGCCATAATAGCGGGAACATTACATCCAAAACCAGTAATAAGTGGAACGATTGCTTTACCATTTAAACCGAATCCAGAAAAAATATAATCCATGACGATAGCAACCCGAGCCATGTATCCCGTCGCCTCCATAAGTGAGAGACAGAAAAATAAAATTAAAATTTGCGGAAGAAAGACAATGACTCCTCCTACCCCGGCTAAAACACCGTCAATTAAAGCCCCATAGATAAAGCCGTCTTCGGGAAGTCCTAGGGATAAAAGCATCGACGAGATAGTAGGTGTTACCCAATTCTCTAAAACAGCTGTAAATCCATCAGAAATTGGATTTCCGAGCCAATCAAACGTTAAAACATAAGTTACAAACATGAGAAATAAAAAAACAAACAAACCAAATACAGGATGTGTTAAATAGCGGTCGATAGGAGTCAATTTTACCTCATTCTCTACCTTAGCCCCGGGAATTGGTTTAATACAAGCCTGATAGACTTGATGAATCCATTCACGTCGTTTATTAAAAATTGCCCCCTTTAAAGAAAGAGCATCACCTGATTCAACAATTTGGCTCTCTGTTGTGCAAACAACCTGTTGAATCTTTTTCTTCTCTTCATCAGATAGAATGGAGTAAATTCCATCATTGCCCTCTAATGCTTGAATGGCAACCCAACGTTTATCCAACTGATTAACCGTCTGGGGAACTAATTCAATAATTTGGGTAATCGCCTTTTCAATGGTCAGTCCATAATATAGTCTAAACGGCTTTTTGACAGATAGGTGATCTAATCGATCCACGACCTGAGAAACTCCCTCACCTTTTCTGGCAGAAACTAAAACAAGTTCATTCGAAACATATTCATTAAATTTTTTTATATCGAACGTTAATCCCTTTTTATTAAGAGCATCTATCATATTAAGTGTCATCATCATTGGCACATTTGCTTCAAGCAACTGAATCGTCAAATGTAAATTTCTCTTAAAGTGTGTCGTATCAATAATATTAATAAACCCATTATACGATTCATTTATAATAGCATACGTTACTACCCCTTCATCTTCACTACTCGGTGTCACGCTATAGGTTCCGGGTAAATCAATGAGCTCGGCCTTCTTGCCTTTAATGGATCCGACTAATTTATCAACCGTTACCCCGCTCCAATTTCCAACGTGAGCATTCGCCCCTGTTAGCGCATTAAATAATGTTGTTTTTCCAACATTAGGATTTCCAATCAACATAAAACGCAATCTTAAAACCTCCTCAATTATATCCTTTCAATCATAATTTTTGTGGCATCCTGTTTTCGGATACAAAAATCAACATCATCAATCGATATATAAAACAGTTGTCCAAAATTTAAAACACTTAATAGTGTCACCTCAGAGCCAATTGCAATCCCAACATCATATAAACGACGGCTAAAACTTTCAGATAACTCGTTAAATGATGTAATAATAGCACGGTCTCCCTTTTTTAATGTCGCTAACGTCATAGCCATTCCTCCTTTTTCGTCTTACATAACACCCGATAAGCCCCGAAAATTAGAGATTGTTTTCACAGTCAATCTCCCTTCTCCATGTTCGTGTCACCATCTGTCATCTAAAACAAGACATACTTTTAGTAGCTAATTAATACATTCATTATAGGTGATCAAAGATGAAAAATATCATGAAATCTGTTATTCTTCTTGCATTTCTTGCAATTCTTTTACTCCAACCAGCGCCCATAATTGCGGCGACTAAAACTGGTTTTTTAACATGGGCTGATAAGGTCATCCCATCGCTTTTCCCATTTTTTGTTTTAACACGCCTCATGGTGTACTACCAGGTTCCCCAACTCATTGGAAAACTATTAGCACCCCTTTTCAAGTACCTTCTTCATCTCTCGCCAATTACATTCTTTGTTATGTTAATGAGTATGATTAGCGGGAACCCATCCGGATCTAAAATGGCGCGGGATTATTACGACCAACGCCTCATCAGTGACCGTGAGATGGAAGGATTGATGTACTTTTGTAATTTTTCAAGTCCACTATTTATTTTAGGAACGGTCGGCGTGGTGCTTTATCAATCAACAACCATCGGATACCTTCTCCTTATCGCGCATCTCGTTGGATCATTAACCGTCTTTCTAGCATGCTATCCTTTATTACGTAATAAACATGCGCTAAGTCAGGTTAAAATCCAACTGCCTACCCAATCCTTCTCGTCCATTTTAATTGACTGTATTGAGGGAAGTTTACAAACTTTAATTCGTATCGGTGGAATTATTGTTTTCTTTTATATTATATCAGAGGCGCTGACAATCATCCACTTTACATCGTTCATCAGCACCCTTACTTCCCCCTTACTCACCTCAATCAATCTTTCATCTGCCGATCCACTGATTGCCGGAATTTTAGAGTTTACTCAAGGAGTCACAAAAGTTTCCCAATCTTCTGCCTCCTTACAAATTAAACTCATTCTAACTGCTTTCATTGTAGGATTTACAGGACTCTCTGTCCATACTCAAAGTTTTATGTTTGCTAAAAACTTAAAGATCCCTTATTTCAAATATCTTATGATGAGAATCCTCCATGGAACTACGAGTTCTATCATCATGGTTCTGTTGTCAAAAACCTATTTACTAGAAAACATCCATGTCTTCGCACCAATAGAACCATCCACTTATCCACTTCCTCATCCAACCATTTCAATCACACTTTTTCTTCTAGCCACACTCATCATTTTAAAGGTAGGACGTCTACTAAAACAAACATTCTTTACCTTTTCTAACTAACTGGCGTCCATTAAAAAAGCAGTCCGATAGGACTGCTTTTTTAATCTTTCTTTTTTAATTGTTGATACTTTTTTTCCAATTCCACTTGTACAAATGGGGGAACAAAACTTGACACATCCCCCCCAAATCTTGCAACTTCTTTCGTTGTCGATGAAGAGAGGAACATATTCTCCGCTTTTGTCATCAAAAAGACAGTTTCAATATCTGGTGCCAGTCGCTTATTCGTCGTCGCAATCTGAAACTCATACTCAAAATCTGTTACGGCACGTAACCCCCTTAAAATCGTTTTTGCCCCTACTTGTTTGGCAAAATCGACGATAAGTTGATCCGAGCATACCCTCACCTCTACACGTGGTAAATGAGCCGTTGCTTGCTTTAACAGAGCCACCCGCTCCTCAAGCGTAAATAATGTTTTTTTATTAATATTTTCTGCTACGGTGACATATAAATAGTCAAATAACTCGTAGCCCCTTTCAATCACATCTAAATGTCCATTAGTTACCGGATCGAAAGTTCCGGAATAAATTCCCACCTTATGCACGACCTCATTCCCCCACTTTCTCGCTATGATTCACGACGGTAAATAGTAATCGCCGTAATTCCGTAGACTTCTCGTTTACAAACTACAATATCTCCAACCGAATCATGAAGTTCATCCTCTTTCAGACACTCAGCCATAATAATTCCACCCGGACTTAATAATTCATGCTCATGAATAAATTCAATCAACTCATTAATTCGTTGTCCTTTATATGGAGGATCTAATAAAATAAGATCAAACTTTAATTCACGTTTGACTATAGCTTTTAACGCCTTAAAGGCATCATTTCGATAAATTTCAACTCGCTCATCTAATTTTAAATCTTTAATATTTTGCTTAATCGTCTGGATCGCTATATTTTCACGATCAACGAAAATAGCTCGTTCAATCCCACGACTTAATGACTCTATTCCAAGATTCCCACTTCCTCCAAAAAGATCTAGAGCAAGCCCTCCTTCAAAATACGGCCCTATAATATTAAAGATACTTTCCTTAACCTTATCTGTCGTCGGGCGTGTATTGGTCCCTTTAACAGCCTTGATACTGCGTCCTTTTAATGTACCAGCAACCACTCGCATCTTATCACTTCCTAATATTTTTGCTAATTTAATTGTATAAAAATTCTCGTTAATGTCAATATTATAATTGTAGCCAATCGGCTACTGTAAAATAATCCCCCCTATTCTTCTATCATACTTCTCCTCTCCCTTTCACATATGGTCAAAGTATGAATAATAAGCCGCCACTCCCCCTAGGCGGCTTATTTTTATTATATTGCTCAAAAAAAGATTGCCTGTCGGCAATCTTTTTTATATTAGAAACGGAAACCTCCACGTCCCTTTCCTTTTCCTTTTTTCCCTGAACCAGGTCCCATCATTCCAGAAAGCCCTGCTAACGGATTAGACCCACCACGTTGCATCGCTGCGGCCATACGTTCCATTTGGCGTGGATCCATATTTGAAAAACGTTTCATCATTTTACGCATATCCGTGAACTGTTTAATTAATCGGTTAACTTCCGCAAGATCACATCCACACCCTTTAGCAATACGATTTTTTCGACTGGCATTAATTAAATCTGGATTTTTTCGCTCCTGCTCTGTCATCGAATAAATAATAGCTTCAACACGGGCCATTTGTTTAGGATCAATATTAATATCTTTCAATTGATTTCCAACTCCGGGAATCATTTTTAAAATATCTTCAAATGCACCGAGTCGTTTCATTTGCTTCATTTGTTTTAAGAAATCATTAAAATCATACGTTGCATTCATCATCTTATCTGCAAGCTTCATGCTCTCTTCTTCATCAAAGTTTTCTTGAGCACGTTCAATTAACGTCATGACATCTCCCATTCCCAAAATACGAGAAGCCATCCGTTCTGGGTGGAATACTTCTAATGTATCTAGTTTTTCCCCCATCCCCATAAACTTAATCGGAACATTCGTCATTTTACGAATTGATAGAGCTGCCCCACCGCGTGTATCCCCATCTAACTTCGTTAAAATAACCCCTGTCAAATCTAACTGTTGATGGAAAGATTCAGCGACATTAACTGCATCTTGCCCGGTCATCGCATCGACAACTAAGAGGATTTCCTGAGGCTTCACTAAAGCCTTAATTTCTTTTAATTCATTCATTAATGATTCATCAATGTGCAAGCGTCCAGCCGTATCAATAATCACTAAATCGTGACCATTTTCTTTGGCATAAGCAATTGCTTCAGCTGCAATGTCAACTGGATTCATGGATGTTCCTTTTTCGAAAACAGGAATATTTAATTGTTTCCCAATAGTTTTTAACTGATCGACGGCGGCTGGTCGATAGACGTCACAAGCTACTAATAATGGATTCTTCTTATCCTTTTTACGCAAATAAGTTGATAATTTACCTGTGTGTGTTGTTTTCCCGGCACCTTGAAGACCAACCATCATAAAAACTGCTGGCTTAGATGTACCGAAATTTAAATACTCTGCTTCATCTCCCATTAATTTAGTTAACTCTTCATTAACGATTTTAATAACCTGTTGTCCTGGGGTTAAGCTTTTTAAAACTGTCTCCCCTATAGCCTTTTCTTTCACTTCTTTAATGAATTCACGTACTACTTTAATGTTAACATCCGCTTCAAGTAAGGCTAAACGCACCTCTCGCATCATGACATCAACGTCTTTTTCTGTTAATTTCCCTTTACGTGTCACGTTTTTTAACGCAGACTGTAAACGTTCTGATAATGTTTCAAATGCCATCAACTAAACCTCCTATATCCAACTGTATGAATCATCTATGATTTAAGCTACCGCTCATTCTATTTCGTCCGAAACATTTAAAATTTATTTTATTTCTTTTCTTAAAAGCAAGCGTGCCCTCTAACCAAATTAATCGAGCGCCTGTAACTCATCCATCCATTGTCTTAGTCGTTCATCGGTTAAATCGACTAAAATTTGTCCTATAATTTTTTCACGCGCCTCACGCTTACTTAGTAATTGTAATTTTTCCTCATACCCGTCAAGTAATTTTTCCGTACGTTTAATATTATCAAAGACGGCTGTGCGACTCACTTCAAATTGCTCCGCAATCTCACTTAATGATAAATCTTCCTGATAATATAATTCAAAATATAACTTTTGCTTCGCCGTCAACAATGCCTGATAGATATCGTATAATTCATTCATCCGATTAACCTTTTCTAGCACAGTTACACCCCCAGTCTATCTATCCAAAGTGATTCCGGCTCTTTTTCATACCCTCACCGAATACAATAAACCGAATACCTCATCAAACAGAAGGTCTTTTTCCCCTGTCATTTAAAAAGTCCTTAGCCCCGCTTCAACACGTGTATTATTTATACTATGATACAACGGAACGAAACGTTCCGTTGACCGATCAAAATGAAGTCGCATCAGACAGAAAAAATCAACCTTAATAAATGGATTTTCTTTTTATAAATTTATTGAGATTCTCGCTTATCAAATAAATCCGCAAACAATCCATAAATATACTGCTCAATATCAAATTGTACAAGGTCCTCAGGTTTTTCTCCAAGCCCAACGTATTTAATTGGAATTCCAATTTCGTTACGAATAGCCAGCACAATCCCACCTTTAGCTGTCCCATCTAATTTAGTTAAAACAATTCCAGAAACATCCGTAGCCTCTAAGAAAGCTTTCGCTTGGCTCATTCCATTTTGTCCTGTTGTAGCATCTACGACAAGTAATGTCTCGTGTGGGGCCCCTGGGACCTCTCTTTCAATGACACGTTTAATTTTTTCAAGTTCTTTCATTAAATTAACTTTATTTTGTAAGCGTCCCGCTGTATCGCATAATAAGACATCAACTTGGCGAGATTTTGCTTCTTTAATCGCGTCAAACATAACAGCAGATGGATCTGATCCTTCCTTAAGAGAAACAACGTCAACGTCTAAGCGATCTCCCCAAACTTGTAACTGTTCAATTGCTCCCGCACGGAATGTATCTCCTGCAGCCAGTAAAACTGATTTTCCTTTTCCTTTTAACTGATGAGCAATTTTAGCGATTGACGTCGTTTTCCCAACTCCGTTTACTCCAACGAATAAGATAACCGTTAATCCCTCTTTATTCATTCTCAAATTAGAGTTAACAATTTCACCCTTTACATAAATTTCAAATAATTTATCTACCATTACTCGTTCAAGTTCTTCAGGTTTTGTTACGCCATACTCACGAACCGTATCTTTTAACTGATCGATAAAGTCCACCACCGTTGATACCCCAACATCGGCTAAAATAAAAATATCCTCTAATTCATCAAATAATTCATCATTCACATCTGAGTAGTTAGAAAAAACGGCCTGTAATTGTTTTAATAAACTTCCACGCGTTTTTTTCATTCCTTCTTTATAGTGTTTTTGTGCACGTAATTCTGTTTCAGATACTTCCTTATTTCCTAAAACGATCGATTTTAAGCGATCAAATAAACCCATGGAATTCACCTCAATCATTGTATTATCCTAATATAAATTACTACTTATTGTTACTCTACCATACTTTTTATCATCTGACCATCACTTTTCATCATCCATATAATCAGAGACATTTTCCATTCGAACTGAAACAAGTTTTGTTACCCCGCGCTCCTGCATCGTCACGCCGTATAAAACGTCCGCCTTTTCCATTGTCCCCTTACGGTGTGTAATCACAATAAATTGTGTTTCTTTACTAAAGGCCTTTAAGTAATTAGCATAACGCGCAACGTTTGCCTCATCAAGCGCCGCCTCTACCTCATCCAAAACGCAAAATGGTACCGTGCGAACACGTAAAATGGCAAATAATAAAGAAATTGATGTTAAGGCTTTTTGCCCACCCGATAATAAATTAGATGTTTTTAACTTTGTACCTGGTGGCTGAGCAATAATTTCAACCCCTGTATTTAATAAATCGTGAGGATCCGTTAAAACAAGATCAGCCGTTCCACCACCAAATAATTTTTTAAAGATTTCAATATAATGTTCACGGACCGCATCAAACGTTTCTTTAAACTTAACGGTCATCTCCTGGTCCATTTCATTAATCGTTTCCTCTAAGGTGGCCTTGGCTTCAATTAAATCATCACGTTGAGTCGTTAAAAATTCATATCGTTCCCTTACACGCTCGTACTCTTGAATTGCCCCAAGGTTAATTTCGCCAAGCGCGTTCATCTGATTTTTAATGGTACGAATTCGAGCCTTCATTTCATCAATTGACCCCTTTAATGGGTAGTTTTCATTCGCATGGTCGAAAGTCATTTGATATTCTTCTTCTAGTTTATGAATCAAGATATCCATCTCGACGTCAATTTTTCCAAGTGTGACGTCTAATTGTTTTAACGATTCAGACATTTGTTGTTGGACCTTATGGCTTTCTCTTACCTCGCGTTCAAGCAGTTCTAATTCTTGACTAACCTGAGTTAAATTCATTCTTTCTGATTGAATTTGGCTTAAAATCTCTTCGCGACTTTCCTGATTTTTAACAAGATCGGCCTCTAATTGGATAACCTCATCATCATTTCCACTGATCGCTTGCTCGCTTTCCTCAATTTTGTTCAGTAACTCTTGGAGTTGCTGCTCTACCTGTTGACGTTCATCACTCAATCGTTCAAAAGTTGATGTTTCATTATGCAATGCCGTCTCAAGTTTAGCCACTTCAACCTTTAATTCCGTCATCTGATGTAATAATTGAGATTTTAACTCCTCTTGTTGCTCAATCTGATGCTCTAACGCCTCTAGAGTCGCCTTTTCTTCCTCAATACGATTTTCTAATTGTAGACGTTGCTCTGCTAATTCATTATTTTTTTGTACGGCTTGTTTCAATTCCGTCTCATACTCTACCCGCTCATCTTCAAGCATTTGTTCACGCTCTTGTTGGGATTTTTCTCGGTATTCAAAAGCTAACTTTTGTTGATTAACTTCTGCTAATTTATCTTTTAATCGTTCGCCCTCCGCCTGAACTTTTTGTAACTCTCGTTCCGTCTCTTTGACGGTTTCTTTCCATTGTTCTTGAAGTTGGCGCGATTGTTCCACTTCTCCTTCAAGCGTGGCTATTTGCTGTTTACACTCCTCAATCTCATTCTTTTGTCGTAATAAGGATGACCCTTGACGTTTGATGGCTCCTCCGGTCATGGCACCACCCGCATTAATCACATCTCCTTCTAATGTCACGATGCGATATCGATAATTTAACTGTTTAGCTAAATTTTTAGATGTATTCAAATCACGGGTAACAATAATACCCCCTAAAATATTTTCAATAATGTGACGATAACGCTCATCATACTCAACGAGCTCAGAAGCCACGCCAATGACATCGCGATGACCCTGGATTCGATTTCTAACATCACTCGGTAATACGCGTGGTTTGATCACATTTAACGGTAAAAATGTAGCACGCCCTGCATGATTTCTTTTTAAAAATTCAATCGCTCGCTTTGCATCATCATCCGTCGTTGTGACAATTTGCTGCATCACCGGACCTAACACAACATCCATCGCTAACTCTAATGATTTAGGAATCGTTACTAACTCAGCAACTGCCCCTTCAATCCCCTTAATCTGATTTTGTTCACGGGCCTTTAAAATCTTTTTTACCCCTTCGTTAAATCCAGAAAAATCCTTTTGCGCATCTTCTAGCCACTGCAATCGATTCGTTAATTTATCTAATTGATGCGTCAATTGCCGATGTCGGTTTGTCTCCATTTCCGACTGTTTCAACTTTTGTTGATATTCCTTATGTAACGTCTGATATTGATCACGCTTTTCCTTTAGCGTCGTTTCAAAATCACCATATTTTTTTATAAATGCCGATTGCTCTTCTTGTAAGGCTTCCCGTTCTATTCTTATTTTTTCCTCATCTTCAGCAAGACGTGTAATAATGTTTTCACTACGTGTAATTTGCTGACTAATCGTCTGGTATTGATTTTTAACACTTGATAGTTGATTCACATCTTTAAAATAAGACTCTCTTGTCGCCTCCAACTGACTCTTTAAGTTTTCTTCTAAATGCTGATATTCCTCGGATACCTTCGTTAATTGAGACTGGTGATGTTCAAGGGAGTCCCTTGTCTTTGAAACCCGAGTCTCAACCTCGAAAACGTGTGAAATAGATTGGTCGAGACGCTCCTTTAACTGCGCCTGTTGCATAGCCAACTCTTCTTTATTAAAGGATGCGTTTTTATGTCGTTCTCTTAGCACATCCCGTTGTCCCTGGAGTCGTTGAATACTTTCCGATGTCTCAACTAACCGGGCTTGTAATTCTTCAAGTTGACCCTCTTTGTGCTGCTTTTGTTGTTTTAACTCATCGCGTCGGCGTTCATCCGTTAAGATTTTCGTCTGAATACTTACATGTTCAAATTCAACATTTTTTCGTTCTTTTTTCGCATGGGCTAATTGATCGTTTAAAGTTTTAATGTCGTAAGCTAGCACACTAATTTCAGAATCGCTACATTCTTGTTTAAGCAATAAATACTTTTGTGCCTGATCCGCTTGCTTTCGTAAAGGTTCCACCTGATCTTCAATTTCAAAAATAATGTCTTGCACGCGACTTAAATTATCACTCGTTGACTCCAACTTTCGTGTCGCCTCTTTTTTCCGCATCTTATACTTTAAAACACCCGCCGCCTCCTCAATAATCGTGCGGCGCTCTTCTACGCGTGCCTCAACAATAGCCTTGACTTTGTCCTGTGAAATAATAGATAACGAATCATGTCCGATTCCGGTATCCATTATCAAGTCAATCACATCTTTCAAACGTACTTTCTGCTTATTAATTAAATATTCCCCATCGCCTGTTCGATAAACCCGACGGGTAATACTAACTTCCTCATAATCAATAGGTAAGCTATGGCAACTATTATCAAGGACGAGCGTCACCTCTGCAAAGTTCAAAGGCTTTCTCGTTGAGGTTCCCGCAAAAATAATATCCTCCATTTTAGCACCGCGTAAACTTTTAGCTGATTGTTCACCTAAAACCCAGCGTATCGCATCAGAAATATTACTTTTCCCTGACCCATTCGGACCTACTACAGCCGTCACGCCCTTTTCAAATTCAACGACTGTTTTATCTGCAAAGGATTTAAAACCAATTGTTTCTATTCTTTTTAAATACATATGTTTCTTCCTTTATCTACATTATTAACTTTATTATTATACCGAATGTTTGTCGTAAAATAAAGGGACAAGACGAGGGTTAAGATACGGAGTTTATAAACAGGTTATTAGTGAGGTGACCCTTACCGATTCAAAGCATTATAAAACTTCCCATGAAGCGCCCACACATCATGCTCAAAATTACTCATCAAGGTCATAGTCCGACACCTTTGACAATCATAGGAACTAATAAAACTCACGCCTGGATGGCTTCCCTGAATAAACGGAAGATATTGATGATCCCCTAACGCCTTTAACCAGACCCCATATCCATACCACTCTCCTTCTACTTGAGGAGATAGCATTTCACTCACCATTGATGGCGACAGAAGTCGTCCCTTTACAAGGCAAGTCCAAAAACGATCCATATCTTTCGCTGTAGTGTAGGCTCCACCTGCCCCGTTTCCTTTCACATCTAAACTATAAATATTACTATAATAGGTTTGCGATTCCTCTTCTAAACAATACCCCGTCGCACAATTTAATGGTAATCGGTCCAATTCGTAATACCCTGTATCCCCCATGTTACATGGAGTAAAAATCATTTTTTCCAAGTAGTGTTCAAATGGTTGCTTCGTCACTGCCTCAATTATTAAACTTAGGACAACATAACCTGCATGATTGTAATGAAACTTTTGCCCTTTTGGATAAACCATGCGTTTATGTAAAAATAAAGGGAGTAAATCCTCTCCACTCCTAATTCGATAATTCGGATAGTTTTCCCACATTGTCGCATAATTCTTCCCTAAGGACTCATCAAAATAATCGGGTAATCCTGAAGTATGTGTTAAAAGTTGACGGATGGTAATTGTTTTATCAATATGATGCCAGTCCATTGGCAATACTTCCCCCAATGTCTGATTTAGTGATAGAAATTTTCCTTCAATTAATTGTAAAATCGCAACGGCGATAAAAATCTTGCTTGCTGATGCCATGGAAAATTTGGTATCTAATCGATTCATTCTCTGATTAGCCAAATCTGACTCACCATAAGCCTGCTTAAATATCCATTTTCCATGTTCCTCAATGGAGATAACCCCTTTAAAATTATCTTGAACCAAATCATTCATTCACAATTCCCCTCCTTTATGCATTGATGACTCTCTTAAAATGTATTAAAAAACAGATTACTTCATGAATAAGCAATCTGTCTTTTATTAAATTTCAAATAAAAATCCTTATTCACCAATTCCTAGCCTTCCCCTTCACTCACATTCCTTTTCGCTCATGATCTGAAGATGATTTTAATATCTCATATTCATATTCATCCTCAAGATCACAATCGGCGCGTGATGCCACAACAAGACAACTGTATAAGGTAATTCCTATAATTCCAACGGCGGATCCTACAATAAAACCACTCCAAAACATGCCACCACCTCCCTTCCTCTTAGAGAGATTGTTCCAATCGCATTTATTTCCTACTTTCCTAATATATGCCTAAAGATTAAAAAAGGAATCAGGCAAAAAGTGTGGAAAATGAAGCGGTAGACTTCCCATCTTTTAATTCATCTAAGAGTTGATAAAATTCATAACCATTCATGGTTTCTACACCATTTCGACCGGCAAATAATAAGGCTTCTTCTTCGAAATCACTTGTACTGATAACGAGTGAAAGATCCGCCTGAACCTCATAATCCTTTACACTTCCATAAAATTCACGAATCTCATTTAAAGTGACTAATTCGCCTAAGGCAAATTCCAATCCTTCTGGATTTGTATATATATTTTCTATCATCGGTACCTTTTTGAAAATTTTAACGATCATTTTTTTCCCTTGATGCCAAACTGTTAAGTCATAACCTAACCGATCTGAGGGATGACTAACTTGAATATCAGAATACCCTAGTAACTCAAAACATCGCTTTAACAACTCACAAAACATCTCATCATTCATTTTAGAAAGTTGTTCAAACATGAGTAGCTGATTTAATTGAATTCGTCGTCGATCATTTTCCTTCGCATATTGTTCAACCGCTAACTTTCGCTGATTTTGCTTATACTTAATAACAAGTAAACTCATAATGGTTCCCATTAAGATAATAAGATACCAATCAAGCACCTGCCATGATTTTATCCAATCTGTAAAGCCATAAAAGAAATTAAATAAAACAAATGCAATAATTACATATGAAACATATACTATTCTTTTTTCCATCTTGTCCATCACCCCCTGTATTATAAACATCCATCCAACGTTCTAAACAAAAAAGATAAAAAAAACGCCTTATTTTAAGACGTTCTTCTTACTTCTTTTCCAAAAGGCATCAACGACAGGATGGCAAATTTAAAAGCTTGTAAAGCAAACGGGATTCCTACGATGGTCACCGTTAAAATAACGGCACTAATCAAGTTGGCAATCGCTAACTCTAATCCTCCGAAGACTACCCATAATATATTTAAAAGAAAAGTTCCCCCAGAATCATTTACCGTAACTACCTCCTTACCAAAAGGAGCTAATTGCAACGACGCGAGTTTAAAGCACTGGCGACCAATTGGAATTCCAATAATCGTAATACTCCAAAGAACACCAAAAAAACACCAAATAAGGGCGTTAACAAAACCGCCACAAATAAACCAAATCAAATTACCAAGACACGACATTTTCTCACCCCCATTCTCCATTTTATGCAACTGTACGCGTGTTTATTTCATTATTTTCTTAACCCACTTTACCCGGCTTCCATAAGGGGGAAATACCAAATGAAGCGGAATCTTTGTTGAACGCTTCACCACCGATTTACTATAAGTAAAAGTATCAAAGCTTGCTTTTCCATGATATCTTCCTACTCCAGAAGTACCGACGCCCCCAAAGGGAAGTCGATGAGAAGCCACATGCGTCACCACATCATTAATACACCCTCCACCAAATGAATAGCGATGAATCAACGACTGAGCAAATGAATGACGTTCTGAAAAAATATAAAATGCTAAGGGGTGCGGATGTTTTAAAAGGCAAGCATCAATATCTGTTAACTCCCTATAGCTTATAACCGGTAACAACGGTCCAAAGATTTCTTCATCCATTAGTGAATCTTCCAATGTGACTTGACTAAAAACAGTGGGTGCAATATAACATTCCCGGATATCAACCTCTCCCCCACAATAAATTTTTAAGCGATTCTCTTCGATGAGTGAAGCCAACCGTTTCGTGTGCGATGAATTAACAATTCGTCCATAATCATCATTTTCTAACGGGTTTTCTCCATAAAAACATTGAATGGCCCTCTTTAATTGATCTAAAAAATCATCATAAACCTCTTCGTGAACCAAAACGTAATCAGGGGCTACACAAGTTTGTCCATTATTCATAAACTTTCCCCATGTAATTCGTTGAGCCGCTAATTTTAAATGGGCAGTTTCATCCACAATCACTGGAGACTTTCCACCTAATTCTAACGTGAACGGAATAAGTTGTTCACTCGCCTTTTGCATGACTAACTTACCAACACGGACACTTCCTGTAAAAAAGATATAATCAAATGGAAGTGAAAGTAAGTGTTGATTAACAGTAACACCCCCTGTGACAATGGAGATATAATTGGCATTAAATGTTGAACTAATTAATTGAACAAGAACCCTTTCAACCGTCGGTGTCAACTCCGATGGCTTTAATATTGCCCCATTTCCTCCCGCAATTGCCCCGATTAACGGCTCAAGCAATAACTGTACAGGATAATTAAACGGAGCCATAATTAAAACGACACCATACGCAGATGCATAAACAGTCGAGGAGCCAATAAGTTGCGCACTTTCGCTCCTAACCCGACGAGGACGCATCCACTTTTTTAGACGTTTTAAAGTATAATCGATGGAAGTATACAAAAAACCAATTTCTGCTGTATACGATTCAAAGTCTGGTTTCCCTAAGTCTTCTTTTAATGCGCGCATTAACTCAGGCTCATACTTCTTAATCGCCTCTTTTAAGCGTTTTAAAGCCTCTATTCGGTCAGAAAAAGATAAGGGCCCGTGCATCGATAAATAATTTTTTTGCTTAATTAGTTGTTCATTCACGTTCATTTAATCACCCTTCTTAATAAAAAAACCTCTGCATAGCAGACGTTTCTTTTCTACTTCCTTTTACGGTGGTTTTCCTTACGGTTAATATAAAATCCAGCCATCACTGTAATAATTAACGAAATAATAAATACGATTAAAAAACCGTACGGATTATTTTGAAAAGGAACAGGAACATTCATTCCCCAAAAACTTGAAACAACCGTCGGAACAGCGATAATTACTGAAACGACCGTTAAAAACTTCATTACCATATTTAGGTTATTTGAAATAATTGTTTCAAATACGTTTAAGTTACTACTTAAAATATTTCCATAAATTTTTGACATGTCAATCGCCTGTTTATTTTCGATGATCACATCTTCTAACATCTCGGACTCTGGCGTATCATTTTTCTCTAATTTAACCAAACGCTCTAGTACAATTTGATTAGAACGTAAAGAAGAAGACAGGTAAACTAAACTTTTTTGTAAGTCTAGCATCTCAATTAAATCTTCATTTTTCGGAGAGTGCCGTAGGGCGCGCTCAACTTGACTACTTTTTCGTTCAATAACCCTTAGGTATCCTAAATATTGGATCGAAATCGTATATAAAATTTGATATATATGAGCATTAATACTCGTTGTTGGCATTTTAAGCCTTTTGGTAAAGACATTTAATTCCCTCGTGCATAACGTCAGTAACATATGATTAGTCTTTACAATTCCTAGTGGAACGGTTGAATAATACGTATCCGACTCAAAAGAGACGGGAACGTCAACGATAATCATCGTAAAATTATCTTCAATTTGGACACGTGAACGTTCCTCTTCATCGAGTGCCGTAATCACTGTCTCATATTCTAAATCATATACTTTACACAATTCTTCAACCTCTTGATGGGTTGGATCAATCAAGTTAACCCACTCAAATCCTCCGCTAGCTAATGAATTAATAAAATTCACTTCACTTCTCATCGAATCACCTCTTATCATTTCTCCCGATGTCGATCAAGATGAGCTGACATCTTTAGGATTCGTTTAATTGTCCGTATGGGAATGGAATCTTCCACGTGATGTCACCTCCTCAGAATTATCAACATAATAAAAGAACAAAAACTGACATCTTCCTAGTCTTTGTACCTCCAAAAGAAATATAACAGGATGAATTTCCTTATTTAGTATACTACTAATCTAGTAAATTAGCCACTAAAGAAACGACCTTTTTCACTTTTGTCGTATAATTAGACCTCCCCCCCTCCTTTCTTTCTCTTTTCACCGCCAATTAGAAAACTTAAAATCATGAAATAAAAAAGAGTTCTCCTTAACTTTTGTCATTATTTTCGCTATAATAAAGATAAATGACGATAAAGAAAGGACGTGACGGCAACATGAATAAACCATCTATCCCTGAAAAAATTGTACCTGAGGTAACAAGCAACTTGCGTAAAAATTTCGTACGTGTTCCCGATGTCATTCGAAATGCGAGCGGAATCCGAATCTTTGGAAAACGATTAAAATCATTTATTTTTACAACAGATGTTGCAATTATAAAGAATACAAATGCAGATGCAGTTATTGCTGTCTACCCCTTCACTCCACAACCGACCATTACACAGGCCATTATGTCAGTTTCAGATATTCCGGTTATTTGTGGCGTAGGGGGCGGGCTCACCCATGGTACCCGCTCAGGTAATATTGCCTTGCACGCCGAATTCCAAGGAGCCATTGCGGTCGTGTTAAACGCCCCAACACCGCAAGAAACCATTGAATATGTTAAGGAAACCATTGACATCCCTGTTGTCGTAACCGTCGTCTCTGAACATACAGACGTTCAATCACGCATTGAAGCAGGAGCCGATATCTTAAACGTAAGTGGTGGTTCAAAAACGGCAGCGATTGTTCGTAAAATTCGCGAACAATATCCAACTATCCCAATTATTGCAACAGGAGGACCTACTGATCAATCCATCCTCGAAACCATTGCTGCGGGGGCAAACGCCATTACTTATACACCGCCAACTAACGGTGAACTGTTCCGGGTGAAAATGGATCACTACCGTGAAATAGAAAATAGTGTTCAACACCACGAACCGATCGATCGTATTCATGAAGAAGAACTTTCATTAACTGAATAATTGCCTTTTAGAGCCATCGTGACTGATGGTTCTTTTATTTATGACGAATTGTCAATACAAATGCGACAGTTTCTCATGAAATAGCTCGAATGAAGTTTTCCAACCTAAGCATTTTCGTGGTCGATGATTAATGAGGAGGAGGGCTTCATCAATCTCTTTCTCACTAACTCGTGCTAAGTCCGTCTTCTTCGGAAAGAATTCTCGAAGAAGACCATTGGCATTTTCATTACTTCCTCTTTGCCAAGAGGAATAGGCGTCAGCGAAGTAAACAGGAACCTTTAAATCTGCTTCTACTTTGGAATAACAAGCAAACTCTTTTCCTCGATCAACGGTATAAGTTTTAAAGGTGTCTTTAGGAAAATGTTCATATAACTCACTAATCGCTCGGTACATTTCAGATGCTGAGCGATTTTCGATTTTAACGGCGACATAAAATCGTGTTTGACGTTCAATAAATGTAGCTAAACATCCTTTACTTTTACCACGGCTTGAAACAACTGTATCAAGTTCCCAATGACCAAATGCCTGACGTTTTTTTACCTCTTTCGGACGTTGATGAATTGATGTCCCAATGTTAAATCGTCCGCGTGTTTCTCGTGGTTTTCGGCGTTTTCCCTTTTGCCTTAAACAGCTTAAATCCCCTAACAAAATCGTTCCGTCATAAATCCAACGATAAATAGTTTTGAATGAAATAACACCCTTTAAAACCGTATTAGAAATTTGTTCAGGCGACCAGGTTAACTTTAAATAATGTTGGATGGTTTGAATAACTTCTTCAGATTTGGTCTCTGGACGATGACAAACTAAGCGACGTTGCTCGGCTAATTCATCTGCTAGCTCTGCTTGATACGTCTTTTGAGTATTTCGTTTTAGTTCACGAGCAATGGTTGAATGATGACGATTTAATTGCCCCGCAATTTGTCTCGTTGAATAACCCATTTTTGAAAGAACTTCTATACGTGTACGCTCAAATGTGTTAAGATGTTTATAACTCATAAATAGATCTCCTTGTTAAGAATTTGGTGTGGTAACTTCATTCTATAACAAAGAATTCTATTTATGAGCTTTTTTTATTTGTCGCACTTAATATTACAATCTGTCTTATAGAAAAAAGTGTGGCGATCACCACACTTTTTTTCTTTATTCATGACGTAATGCATCAATTGGATTAAGGTTTGCTGCCTTCATTGATGGAAGCAATCCAAAAATTAGCCCGATTGCAATCGAAAATACAACTGATCCGACAGTAGCCGGAAGACTAATCGCTACCGGTGTTTGTGAAACAACGGAAATGACTTTGGCGAGTATAATTCCCGCTAAAATTCCCAAGATCCCACCTAAGCTCGTTAATACGGCCGCTTCCGTCAAAAATTGGGCTAAAATTACTCGTTTTCTTGCCCCAATAGCTTTCTTCAAACCAATCTCATTTGTACGCTCAGTCACAGAAACGAGCATAATATTCATAACCCCAATGCCTCCGACGAGGAGTGAAATACTCGCAATCCACAACAATTGCTGATTCGTTGCAGCACTTAATTCTTGTAATTGCTTCGCCTGTTCAAGAATGTCAATGGCCTGATAACTTAATGTACTATCCCAAAGCTCAGCATTTAAAATATTCGCACAATCACGTCCTACTGTTCCCATATAATCGGTATGACTCGCCTTAACCGCGACATGTTGGGGTTCATCGTATGCATACACAACCGGCCAAACAACATCTGGAAGAAAAATGTTACCACCTTGGTTTTGATGGTAGGTATAGTAATCATCAATCGAGTGAATAACAGGTTTGGATTGATTAGCCAATTCAACAACCCCAATAATAATAAACGGTTCCCCTCTTATCTCCAACGTCTGTCCAATTGGACTTTCACTTTGAAAAAGACTTGAAGCAACATCCTGATCGATAATCATATTTTTTCTAAACTCCTGGTAATCCGAATCAATAAAGAGGCGTCCCTGACGGATCACATAGCCCATGACGTTAAAATAATCCTCATCTATTCCTTTCACGCTCGGCCCTTCTAATAAGGTGCTCTTATAATAGATTCCATCTGCATAACTTCTACTCCGATACAAAGAGGCACCTTCTACATGCTCTATCGCCTTGATCTCTTCCAACGTAGCGGGAGATACTTCTTTCGTCCCATACGGAATCTGGTCTCCCTCGACTTCATATCCATCTTGACTCAACTTAACCTGTACGACATTATTCCCTGACCCAATCAAATTCTGTTTAATTTGCTCATTTGTCCCTTTAATCGTAGAAACAATGGCAATAATCGACGCAATCCCAATAATAATACCTAACATGGTTAAGAAGGAGCGCATTTTATGTGACCAAATACCTTTTAGTGATAGCCCAATATTTTCGATCATAGTTATTCCTCTCCTTCTAGCATCACCTTAGCTTTTAACCCGTCCTTAATATTTTTAGTATACGGGAAGGCTAAATGATCTTCCTCGTTTACTCCCGAAAGAATTTCGATATACGAACCGTAAATAACCTTTCCTGTCTGAACACGTTCTTTGACTAAACGTTTATTCTGATCCACCTTATAAACAAATTTTTGGCCGTGATCCTCGCCGACATAGGCCATGTCGATGTAAAGAGTTTGTCCTTCCTCCTGCGGCGATTTTAGTGTGACTGACACATTCATATTTGGGCTTAATTGTTGATCTCCTTCAATGGTCGCAACAAATGGATAACGTGACACTTTCGGACCCCAATCTTGATTATCTTCAACAGGGTAGGGATAAATCTCTGTAATTCGTGCTTCATAGCTCATCCCCGTTTCATAAGACTGGATATCTACTACTTGACCGACATCTACCTTAGCCAATTGATATTCATTGAGCGTTCCCTTTAAGTAAAAGCCTTCATCACTTGTGACCACAAGAAGCGGGGTCCCATCGTCTATTTTAGACGGAAGGTCCTCTACCTTTTTTACAACACCGTTGACGCTACTTCGAACGGTCAATTGTTCGATTTCTTTTTTAATTTGTTGCTCCTTTAAGAGCGCTTCTTTATAATCCAACTCCAACCCTCTAACAGCTGACCGTTTCTCTTGAATCAATTGTTGAAGCTCCTCTTTTGAATAAGTATCCTCACCTTCTGTCCCATCTTGAACAGGTTCTTCGTCATCGGGTTGAGCAGCAGGAGGCTCCACCGAAATTGGCGGTTCCTCTTGACCTGGAACCTTCTCACCATCTGGCTCTAGGATTTCATCCTTTATCAGGGATAAGTAGTCTCCCACGCTCATCGAAACAACCCCCTCTGGAATTTTCAACCCTTCTCCATCAATGAAAAACGATTCTTTGTTTCCATCGTCTGAAAGAACGATTAAAATTAATTTCATTGGGGCAAAAACGGTGGTTTTTCCTACCTCATCTAATCCCTTTAAACGATATAAAAATGAAACATGTAACCGGTCTTTTTGATGAGCTTCTACTTGATACGTTCCATCCTCTAATGGGAAAAATTCGGAGTTATAATTTAACCCTTCTTTCGCATCCGTTCCCTCTTCCTGAGACGCTGTAACTGCCTTCGCCTGGTTGCTTCCTGTCGCAAAAGAACTCATCGATTGTAAGTTTTTCAACTCTTTTTTTGCCAATTGAATTTGAACATCTAACCCTTTAACTTTAGATTGTTGAACCTGTAATTCTAATTCTTTCAAACTTTGGTCATAAACAATTAAGGGGTCACCTACTTGTACCCGATCTCCCTCAGCAACTAAAACCTCTTTAACTGTTTTAAAATTCTCAAGCATGACCTCTTGGGTCATATTCGAGGCAATATACCCTGAAGATTCTTCTAAATCCCCCCACCATGAGGTACTTAAGTGGGCGACGGGAATCGTTTCAATTTCATTTGAACGCATAAATGTTAGATAGCAACCTATCCCTCCTATTAAAAGGATAAAAAGCATACCACCGAACATAAGTAATTTCTTCTTTTTCACCATTCCCATCTCCCTTTAACAGCCGAATGAATGAGCTCACCGTCTAAAATTGCAATCTGTCGATTCGCTGCCTGCGCTACCTTTGCGTCGTGAGTAATCATAACAATAGTAACGCCTTCATCATTTAATTGTCTAAATAAGTCCATAATTTGTACCCCTGATTTACTATCTAACGCTCCTGTTGGTTCATCTGCTAACAAAAGAGATGGATGATTTACAATTGCTCGTGCAATCGCAACGCGTTGCTTCTGCCCACCTGATAATTGCGTAGGCTTAAAATGAAGCCGATCACCGAGTCCAACCCTTTCAAGTGCCTGTATCGCGCGCCGACGGCGTTCACTTTTAGGAATTTTGGCATACGTCAAGGGTAACTCAACATTTTCAAGCGCACTTTGCGAAGATAAAAGTTGAAAATTTTGAAAAACAAATCCGATTTCATTTAATCGCAAGTCCGAAAGTTCGTCCTCAGATAAAGATAGAACATCTTTTCCATTCAAAAAGTAGTCACCCGATGTTGGCAAATCAAGACATCCTAAAATATTCATCAGTGTCGATTTTCCTGAACCCGAAGGTCCCATAACGGCGACATAATCACCCATTTCAACTGAAAAATTTATATTTTTTAACACTTCTACTTTTAATTTATCCTGAAAATAATTTTTTTGTATATTTTTCGCCTCTAATAGCATTTTTTACCCCCTATTCCTCAACCTCGGTTAATGAGCCATTTTGCATTTTCTCGCATGCAATCCCTTCTTTAACTTGCTCGTCGGGAAAGGCAATATAATCATCCCCTGTTAATCCATCTAAAATTTCATATCGTTGTTGTTGCTCATCATAAGCTCCTAATTGCACTTCGCGTTTTTCTAATTTATGATCATTTTCTACGTATACGTAGCTTTTATCATCTTCATTCATCAAATAGTAGTCATAAAGCCATATCCCCTCGGATGACTGATCCTGCCCCTCATCTAATTCCACGTAGACGTGTTGGCCTAAAATTAAATTTTCTGTCGATTCTAATTCAACATAAAAAGGATAATTGGTTGCCACCTCTGAATTTCCGCCCATATTTAAATCATTCGGGGTGAGCATATTATTTAAATCAATCATGGTTATTTTTCCTTTCCATGTTTGTTCCTTATTTACCCGTGATCGAACGATGACAGGCTGTTCTACCTGTAATTGTGAAACACTTTGCTCACTAACTGTTCCCTTAATGCGATAGTTGGTCATCGATAACAAGGTCATGTAGCTTTCGCCATTTCCCTCTGAAGCAGTGGCATCGCCCCCAATTGATTTAACAACACCTGTAACTGTACTTTTAACCACCGAATTTTCAACAGATGATTTTAATTGTTCGACTTCAACCTGTTTACTTTTCCTATCATACTCCGCCTGCTTTAGTTCATTCTGTGTCGTTAAAATTTGTGCTTTATGTTCAAGGCTTAATTCGTTTGCTCCTACTGAGGCATTATTGAGTAAACCTACCTGCTCATTTAAATCTGTTATAGATGCACTTAGCCGTTCTAACTCTAATTCAGCATGACTTAACTGTAGCTCGAGTTCCCCCGTCTCATAAGAAAATAGTGGTGTCCCCTCTTCAACTAAATCGCCAACCTTTACGTAAACGTCTTTAATGACACGGTCCATATTTCGTTTTACCTCTGTTGTCTCTTGTGGTTCAACAATCCCGCTGTATCTTTGAAAAAGTCCAGATCCACTCCCTAATTGATGAATAGATGAGACGGATTCAACATACACGATCCCCTCTTCATTATTTTTTAGAGACTTTCTTGCAAAAAAAGTACATGGAATTAAAATACCTAACACGCAAAGTACACAAAGCAAGACTATCTTTTTCTTATTCTTCCTCATTTTTACAATACCTCCTATTTTTTTCTAAATTATATCACTATTTGAGTTTAAGAGGCAACCTAAATTCATCATTATTCCCTTTAATTGAAAGACGATGACCTAGTCTTCACTCACCATGGCCGTAATTTCATCATATGATATAGTAAATTCCCCTAAAATGGAGGCGGTCTTAGTGAAGATTAAATCATTACGCGTTAGTACCCCCAATGGCTTGTGCGTCAACGTCACGACCCCCGTTCCCCTGACGCTACTCGTCGGTCTATCTGGTTCAGGAAAAAGTCAAATTTTGTTTTACATTTATAGCCTGTTTCAGCTCTTAGCAGGACACTCCATAAAAGGTCTAGCAAACGGAGAATACGAAATGTGTTTTATCCTCAATCAAAAAGAGTACCGTTACCTCGTCTACATCAATGATAATTACCCCATCATTCAACACTTATGGAACTCTGCCGACTCCTCATCCCCAACATTTGAAGAATTAATTCCCCTTTTAATGCCTGTAAAATGGTTAACCTCTATTCCGCAATTTCGTCAAACCAACACCATCACCAAATCGTATCTCCTTGCAACGAAACAGCAAACTTCTGAAATTCTCTCTATTTTTCAAAGTATTTTCGACTCCGTTGAAGACATAAAGTTACTCCATCGCCCGAAAAATACTCTCGAACTCTTCTTTAAAGAAAAAGGAGGTAGCTACCTTGAAATCCACAAGATGTCTGATGGAATGCTTAAAACATTATATTATTTAACAGAATTTGTGTTAAGCGAACCGGGTACCCTCCTACTGGTCGATGAATTTGAAAACGGACTTGGATTAAACTGTATGGGTCCATTACTCGAAGAGATGATGGGACGTGATGACCTTCAGCTCATTTTAAGTAGTCACCACCCTTACGTCATTAATAATGTCCACAGTCACTTTTGGCGTATTATCACACGCCAACAAGACACGATTGAGGCGCATACCGCTGAAGAGCTTGGAATCGGGCAAACAGAATATGACAGTTTTTTTGAACTCATTAATGTCCTTTCGTTTGAAGGAGGCGTCTAACATGAAACTCTATATTCTTGTCGAAGACGGAAAATCAGGACATAAAATCATTGATCACTGGATACCCCTACTACTGCCGACCCTAACACGTGCAAAATCTATTGCAGAAATTCAAAATAATCAATACGTTCTCTATAGTGGAATGGGTTATCCTCGTCTCCTTGGAACCGATCGTTCCTCTCCCGAAAAAAACATTCTAGGGCAAACGATTGATACTATCAATCTCTATCAAACTATCGACTACCTTTTAATATTTCTAGATGGGGACGATGATGGCGTCAGTCTTCGTCATCAAATCGTTCAACAAAAAATTGAAAGTTATCACCGCCCTCTCAGTTGCCCTTATGTAATCTTTGTCCAAAATAAATGTCTTGAAACTTGGTTACTCGGTAATCGGGACCTTTTCCCCACAACCCCTCTTCCTAACTTTCTCCCCTTTCTAGCCCACTACAATGTTAGCATCGATGATCCTGAACAAATGGAAAAGGACCCAAATTTCGCCTTCGCCTCTACGTCAGCTCTCTATCATGAACGCTATTTAAGAGCAATGATGCAAAACTTAGGTTACCGCTATAGTAAATCACGCCCCTGTCCTATCATGTATACAGAAAGTTTTATTAACGGTCTTAAAAAACGCATAGCTGAAACGCAACACCTTCAAAGCTTAAATATTTTTTTCATTTTTATGGATCAATTAAAGGAAAACCCACCTCATGCACCTACTCTCCCCCCACCTTAAATTAAGCTTTCTATCTTTTCATCCCCTTTTTAAAAAAACTTCACCCATGCATCTTATCTCAATGATACAAAATATAGTAAAATACAAGGGAATACTACAAAGATTAGGAGAAATAAAATGAAACCAGAATGGAAAATTCAATTAAATCATACGGTGTATGGTTGCTACCAACAACAACTTATCCTTGAGAATGAACAATTCACTCGTCTAGCTACTCCCCAAGAAAATATAACATTCCTTCATGACCTCATGTCGATTGAATTAGATGACTTAAAAGAAGCTTATCTAATTGAACGAATTGACTTATTTAGGGAACACTTAAAAGCCTTAAATTTTTCGATTGAATTTTTTCATTGCTGGAATGAAGAAACGGCCAATAGCTACACAGAGTATACAAAAATTGCCCACTCTCAAGAAAATGAAATTGTAGTTTGTTATAAACAGGTCACTTTACCTCACGTAACAAAGGAAGGAAAAATAATAGATAAAATTGGTGATCTTCAGTGCATTGACAAAACAAAGTACGAAGTTGCCAAAGATTCAAAAATAGGGTCAATCAAACTACAACTACTTGATATGGGGATATCAGAAATCAAGGCATAAAAAAAGAGCGTTTCAGTAAGAAACGCTCTTTTTTTAGTCCATTTGAACGGTTTTTCGACCGTAGTAAACCTCTTCATCAATCTGATTAAATGCTTTTCCAACTAAAACAGCTGTTGTTAATGTTCCGTTCACATTTAACATTGTACGTCCCATATCGAGAATTGGATCAATCGCAATTACACCAGCAATCAAAGGAAAATACTCCCCTAATCCCATTCCCGATAAGACAACAGATATTGCCATCGTCGCCGAACCTGGTAATCCTGCAATTCCAAATGAAGCTAACGCGATAACAATAATTAACATCATAATAAATGTTAAGTCAATCGGAGTTCCCGTCATATTAGCAACCATCACTGCTACTAATGCTGGATAAATTCCAGCACACCCATTCATTCCTGCATTAGACCCTAAGCTTCCAACGAACGTTGCAGTCCCATTATCTAATCCGACATTCTCGGTTAACTTTTCAATACTCACTGGTAGAGTTCCTAATGACGATCGAGATGTAAAGGCTAAAACTAATGCATCAATTACATTATGTACATAACGAATTGGATTTAACCCTTTACACGCAATTAAAATGAAATGGACTACCATCATGAGCGCGACTCCAACATAGGTAGCCAAAATAAACCCAATAGCATCATTAATTGCAGAGATTCCGCGTCCCGCAATTGTATTGGCCAATAGAGCAATAACCGCATACGGCATCCATTTAATAATAGTCATGGCAACGCTTAATATGATTTTATAAAAGGCTTCAACTAAGTCAATAAATGGTTTAACAATCGTTTCATATTTTTTCATCTGACGCTTAGTCGCTAATCCTAAAAATGTCGCAAAAATAACAACTGCTACAATATTCCCCTCAGCCATTGCCGATACTGGATTAGATGGAATCAAGCCTTGTAAGGTATCAACAAGCGGTTGTACTTCTCGAATAGCGGCATCACCTGTCACTAACTCATATCCAACACCCAGTTTAAATACATTTCCAACAATCAATCCAATAATCGCAGCAACAATCGTTGTCGAAACAAGGGTTAATAACGTATACATCGTTAACTTCCCTAAATTTTCTCCCTGCTTCATATTTAAAATCACTCGAATGATAGAAACAAAAATTAGTGGAACAACTAACATTTTTAATAAATTCATAAATCCATTTGCAATTAAACCATACCATTTATTAATTTCCGCAATAAACGGCACTTCCAATGGATTCGTTGGATATGCCCCAACGATTTGAATTAAGATTCCTAAAATAAGCCCCAATCCAGTAGCTGACAGCATACGTGTTGAAAACTTTACCTTTTTCTTCTCCATGTGTTTCATGACACCAAATAAGATAACGAGTACCCCAATAAAAATAATCGTCCTTATATCCGTTAAATATAAGAAATCTTTAAAAAATGCGCTTTGCATAAACGATGAAATCCTCCTCATTCTATCAAATACTAATATTTTACTTAAAATAATAGTTTTTTACAAGTATTTTACGTGTTTTCTCCCCACAGTCAATTTTTCAACCTAATCTTGTCTTAAAAAAGAAATAAAATCATTAGGATGCATATTATCAATGTATTGTGCGATTAAAAATTCGTCCCGGATTGATGAATGAGAATTAACATACTCTTCATAAATAAGCCTAATCTGATTTTCTACCTCATCCGACTGAACCTCATAAAAGTCTTGATAGCCATTTGAAGTAAACAAATTCGTTCCAATGAACATTTTATTATCGATGAGATACAAGCTTGGCAATAAATCTAAAAAACCATCTTTCATCACCTTGAAATCACAATGTTTCTTTATATTCGAAACCTTAATAAGTGCCCGATGATTTAATAAAATATACATCCAAAAGCACAGCAAAATAACCCCTGTAAATAAAGTGACTTTTAAGAAAAAAGAATGCATGGGTTGAAGAAATAATAAAGAGAACGCAATGATCATGATGAGACAAATAAATTTTTGATATTTAAACTTTAATTCCCTTTTTACATCTATCTCTATCTGTAAAGATTCAAATAAAACATCATGGAAGAAACTTGTAAATTGTTCTGGAGCAAGCATTAACGCCTTTTTAGATAAAATGATTTGAGTATTTTTCAATAGATTGATATCCAGTGTGGAGTAAACATGAGGGTCAATTTTTTCAACATAAATGGTGACATTCTCCTTGGCCTGTCTTAAATGTTCATAAAGTTCGGCTACTGAGCACGAACGCAATGAGTCGTATTTTTTTAAATCCATTTAATGACATCCTTTCCTATTTCTTTTCTCCTATTATGGGTCAAATCTGTCATTTTATATCAAACTAATTACTTTTTTTATTTCATCAGCACAAAAAAAGTAGTGATCCACTCACTACTTATAATTCTATTGATTCCAAGTTATTGTTAGGCTGTTTAATGTGATTCAAGTATAATTGTGTTTCTGAAACAACAACCCCACTTAAGGCAATAATCGCTACTAAATTAGGAAGCGCCATGAGACCATTAACAATATCGGCAATTAACCAAACGGCCTCTAACTGTAAAAAGGCGCCACTTCCAATCATCACAACAAAAATAATACGATAAGGCGTTATACTTTTGACACCGAATAAAAACTGACAACAACGTTCCCCGTAATAGTTCCACCCTAAAATGGTTGTAAAAGCAAATAAACTTAAACAAATCATTAATAGAATAGAACCTAATGGGACTCCCCAAATAGTTGGTAAAACAGTATTAAATGCCCTCTCCGTTAAAGAACTTGCAACTACCCCCTCCATCTGCCAAACACCGGTAACCATCAATGTTAAACCTGTTAATGTACAAATAATCAAACTGTCAATAAACGTCCCGGTCATCGAGATAAGGCCCTGTTCTGCCGCCCACTCCGTTTTTGCTGCAGCAGCTGCAATAGGTGCACTTCCAAGTCCTGACTCATTTGAAAAGACACCTCGCGCCACACCATTACGAATTGCCATCGCCACAGTTGCCCCCGCAAAACCACCTGTTGCAGCTGTCATATTAAAAGCCCCTTTAAAAATCATTTCAAACGCAGGTATAATAGACTGATAATTAATAATCAAAATAAACACACAAATGATCAAATAGCTTGTTGCCATAACCGGGACCACTTTTTCTGCTACCTTAGAAATGGACTTAATCCCACCGAATGTAACAATTAAAACAATACCCGCTAAAATAAGACCCACAATCTCTGCTTTAATATGGAGGGTACTTTCAATACTAGATGTAATCGCGTTTACCTGGGTAAACGTTCCGATTCCAAGTAAAGCTACTAAAATTCCACTAAAAGCAAAAAACACCGCTAATGGTTTATATTTTTTACCCATTCCATTCGTAATATAATACATAGGTCCACCCGCAACCTCTTGATTTTCATCTAATTGGCGGTACTTAATAGCTAGAACACCTTCGGCATACTTCGTTGCCATCCCAAAAAATGCTGCTAACCACATCCAAAATAATGAACCGGGTCCACCTGCAGCCAATGCTGTCGCAACTCCTATAATGTTCCCTGTTCCTACAGTAGCTGCTAATGCTGTGCATAAAGCACTAAACGAGGAAATGTCCCCCTCTCCAGAGTTTTCAGATTTAAAAATTAACGTTAAAGCATGTGGTAATTTAATCAACTGAATGAGTTTCAGTCGAATGGTCAACAGTATTCCGGTTCCAACTAATAATACGAGTAATGGTGGTCCCCAAATAAAACTATCTAACTGGTCTAAAAAATTAATCATCTTATCGTCTCCTTTTTCACACCCGGCGGGTTGCCTAAAGAGGGATGTTTTTTTTAAAGCTCTCACGTCTCCTAACCACAAAAAAAGAGTCATCAATAAGATGACCCTGGAGTGGCGTAGGATAAAATTGAGCACGCTTTAAAAAACGTCTCAAAAATCGATCCGATCCCTGTCCTTTTGCCTGAGAGATTGAGCAGTTTGCCTTGCCCCTTCGGCGCCTAAATCAATAGGTCTCTCCAGAGTTCCGTCCACTTTACAGTCCACACTTACAACTAAGTACCTGAGAGTATGACTCCTTCGGTGTTCCACTAAGGGAAGCTCTTCTATAAAGTTTCAACCGGTGTTTATTAATATATACCTATTGTACCCCCCTCGCTATAAAAACGCAAGGTTACATTTAAATATTTTCTCATTTTAAAAAATCCATGAAAAAAGAGAGGTTACTCCCCTCCCCCTTCGTTAGAACGGATAAAAATTAAAGTAGCGCCAACGATAATTAATAAGACCGGGACAACAAGTTCCGCAGATAATAAATTCCAACTAGATAATAACAGGAGTCCTCCTACGGATAACCCTATAACATTCAAACGCTTCACCCCTTCTTCTAGGATGTTGCATAATGAAGGGACAATAATAAACAATGTCCACCACCCGCAAAAGAAAAATTCAAAATTCCAAAGATGTAAGGAGTCACCCAAAAATCCGATTCCTACAGCAATGAGTAGGCACCCCCAAAACATATCGATGCGACTTAATTTCATAAGCATCACGCTC
Source organism: Turicibacter faecis (assembly GCF_037076425.1). Lineage (NCBI taxonomy): Bacteria > Bacillati > Bacillota > Erysipelotrichia > Erysipelotrichales > Turicibacteraceae > Turicibacter > Turicibacter faecis. Next base: position 1,460,736 of record NZ_AP028127.1, read on the forward strand.
CCTAAGGAAACATATGCTTTGCCTTACATCACTATACCTAATTGAGATAATCAGTCAGTACTTTTTTCACCCATTGATCATCGATATCAAGCTTCCAACCTAAATAAGAACGTACAAAAGGAATTTCTACGCTCAACCGTTTAGTCGGACGATCCTTATCTTTTGTTTGGGTTAAAATCATTGCCAACTGCCGTGTCATCGTTCCCTGAACCCGATCATTCACAAGATCATCAATAACGCGTCGCCAATCAGATAACGTATTTTTCAAAATATCATTGCGCTCATCGATGATTAATTGGGGAATATCAATCACTTCAAACTCTGCCTCTACCCAAGCCTCATTTTCTACAAAATGAGTTTGATCTACCGTGTATTCTAACGTGTTCAAGACTTCTTGCGCAATCACCCTCTGATCCTCATCTAAATCTAATTTATTAGAATCTAAAATAGCCGTATATTCCGTCTCCTTCAAATAATAAAGTCCCCCTCTAACTAACCATTGGGGTAATTGAAAATAGACAACGATTCCCACGAGTAAAATAATTACCATGCTACATAAAATGACTAATCTTTTTTTCATTCCTCACACTCCTTTAATACCTTTAACAATAGGACTCTTTATTCATTTTAAAAAACATCCTCCATTAAAACAACGCTTCTTCCCTCAAAAGGTAAAAATCTTTCCATTTTTCTTCTAAAATTCTTTCCCTAAAACGACATTCTTTAAAAATAAGACATTTTCTTAATTTATCAGACATATCATTTAATAGACAGATCAGATATGACACACAATCCCTTTAACAATTTACCTCACACAAAACATACAACAGATCCATCTATTTCTATCTAATAGACACATCTCATTCTATCAACCATCACGAGAGGACCCATAATCTATCGCCTAGCAATTAGATAGCCGAATTTTGATAGATTATCATTTCCTCATGATAAAGGAGGTCTATAAATGATTAAAATTTTTTCAAGTACAGCAGGTGAAGAAATTTTGGTATCAACAATTAATAAATGGTTAGAAGAACATCCTAATGTTTACATTCAATCTTTTAATTACCATACTTACTATAAAACTTCATTTGCAAGTGAAGATGAATTAGTTTATAGCTTTGTTATTAATTACATGACTATAAATAATTAAAAAGGGGGACCTACACTGTAGGTCCCCTTTTCACCCTTTAACTTAATGGTGCTGAGAGTATCACAAGAATCTGCGCAGGGGTTAGTGCAACCAACTCATGCACCACACGGGCGTCAAATGATAACATCGTTTTTTCAGTTAATTCAAATACACCATCGTCGGCTAATGGAATATTCTCCATTTCAAATGACATTTTCACGCTTCCTTTTAATACAATAACGGTTGCATAACCATTATGACGATGCTTTGATAAGCCTTCTCCTGTCTCAAAATTAAATTGTACACACTTATATTTGTCATTCGTTGTTAATAATTCTTTTCTTGATGATAATTGGCCTAAATCAATAAATTGTACTTTACTTTCCATTTTCAAATGACCTCCATCATGCTCAATTAACCAAAAATCTCTTCTTTAGAATGGCCTTCCCCTTAATAAATATTCTTATTTTTTTTCTTTTTAGGCCTGATGAAGCATACAATTTTAAGAGGACTTTAACGGGGAGGAACACTTATGGATTATCAATTATTTACCGACACAATACTTAGGACACTACTTTCAATGTTTATCGGAGGACTCATCGGATGGGAACGTGAAAACACCCATCGTCCTGCAGGGTTGAGAACACATATGCTCGTATCCGTCGGTGCTTGCGTCGTCATGCAATTAGGCGCCTATAATTCCACGCATATCGCTGCCCAGTTTAACATCGATCCGTCACGGCTTGGAGCACAGGTGATATCTGGAATTGGTTTTTTAGGTGCTGGGACAATCATTAAAGAAGGGACAACAATTAAGGGATTAACGACTGCAGCTAGCCTTTGGGTTGTTGCCTGCTTAGGGTTAACCATCGGAGCCGGAGCATATATTCTCGCCATCGTCGGATCCCTTTCCGTTTTAATCACGTTAACCGTCTTCGAACATGCCTCATCATTTATTCCCTTTGGAAAATACCGACGCTTCTCTATCCATATTAAATGCAAAGAATTAACCGAAACTCTTCAGTTTTTAAATGAAATCTCCCTTAAATATCACGCTAAAATACTTGATCTTGAACTTATCTCCGTGATGGGGGATATTCGTGAAATATCTTTTCATCTTTCCACTAAACGATTAAACAAATCACTCGACTCAACAACCCTATTTTCTGACATGAATCAAGATGAAAAAATCATCTCTATTAAACTAACCGAATATTAAAAAGGAGCTTAAACCTAGTTTAAGCTCCTTTTTAAAGCCATCTAACCTACTCACTATCAAACGAATACCGTTAGAAATAAATTTCCTACAATTAACAAAGAGAGTGCTCACCTTACGCACCTTATAAAAGTTTCTTCCATCATACTGCCACTTTAATGTCATCAACTAAAACTTTCTTGAGGCACCCCCGCCACCCGATCGGCCGCCTCCTCCCCGTGAGGATGAAGAATCAGATGTTGAAGAAGAGGAGACATTAGAAAAAATACTTAATATCACAAATAACGTATCTATAGCATCCAGTCCAAGGATTCGGCAGATAAAGAGATAGATAACAAACGTCACCACAAAGCCCACCATCATAAAAACGGGATGAATTGAGGCCCCCTCATCAATCGATGTAAGATGCCCCTCAAAAGTATCTTCATATCCATACTCCTCTTGAACGGCGAGGACCAATTGATTAAAAATATTAGTGATTGCTTCCGAATAGTCCCCTAATGATAGATCATTCATGGAGGCATCAATGATTCGCCCAACTTTTCCATCAGGCAAAATCCCTTCTAATCCATAACCTACTTCCACGCGTATCTCTCTATCTTTTACTGCTAATAAAACGAGCACGCCATTATCATATTGCCTATTTCCGAGTTTCATCATCTCAAACTGATTCACAGCATAACTTTCGATGTCTTTCCCCTCTAAACTATTAAGGGTTACAACCGCTAATTGTGGTTGCTCCTTCGTTTTTTCAAATGCACGATTAATCGTTAAAATATGTTCCTTTGCCTGTTCACTCAATACGTGCGCCTGATCCGTTACATAAAAATTTTCGGATGGTTGAATAGCGGCTTGTCCTTTAAGTGGCCAAAAAGCAGCACAACTGCTTATAAAGCACACGAGAACGAAAAAGCGAATGAACCTTTTGAAATTCCGACATACTACTACATGTTTATTATTTATAATTTGCATTCATAACATCCCCTTAACTACCCGAAAAAAGGTTGCTCTCCATGCAACCCTTCCTTCTTAAAACTCTACATTTGGAGCCTGTTCCGCACCAGATTGTGCCTCAAAATAATCTCGTTTTTCTACACCCATTAAACGTGCAACGACACTTGTTGGGAACTTACGAATTTTTGAGTTAAACATTTTAACCGATTCATTGTAACGATTACGCTCTACACTAATTCGATTTTCCGTTCCTGCTAATTCATCCATTAATGTTTGGAATTGAGCATCAGCCTTTAAGGCCGGATAGTTTTCAGTAATCATCAATAACCTTGAAAGTGCACCTTCTAATTCATTAGATGCTTCAACCTTATCGTTGATTGTCTTTGCACCAGCTAGTTTTGCACGAGAATCTGCGATTGATGTAAAAACTTCTTTCTCATGCTCCATATAACCTTTTGTTGCATTAACTAAATTGGGAATTAAATCAAATCGACGTTGTAATTGAGTTTCTACCGCAGCAAACTGTCCATCTACATTTTCCTCAGCAGAGACAATCCCGTTATAACTTGAAATAAAAAAACCTGCTATAACCACAATGATAAATAAAATACCCATTATAATTGGTGCTGATTTTTTCATCCAAACATCCCCTTTATTTTCAATTTTATATGATTATTATAACATAAATGAAAGTTTATTAAACATCTATTGCCTTTTTTATTAAATCTTTCCCTAAGGAAGGAGAACGCGAAACCAAATGAACCTAACCTAATCCTCAGCCATAATTTTTAACTTAAAAAATCTAATCTCTCCAGTATCAAATCAAAAGGGTCCTTTTTTATCGCTTTTCTTCTCGAGTGATCAATGACAAATAATCTTGCGCGCCTATTACTTTCACAGGGATTTCATTTAGAGGTTGTCTCCTCTTGTCGTTTAGTGACCACCCTATGTGTGAAAAAGAACTTTATCCCCATCATAAATAGGGCAGGTGCTAACAAATAACTCGTAATTGCCAATAGGGTATATAAAGACGGTTGATACCGGTAAATGTCCTGAACAAACGCAATTGGAATCCGTAATGGTTTCTGGATAATCATCAAATTAGCTTCATAATATTTATTTAAAATAAGGCAAATCATCGTTGCCCCCAAAAAATAGGCACTAAAGTAACCGTAGCTTTTCAAACAAATTAACTCTGGCACATAGCGAAGGTATAAAACATTTAAGTAAATCATGAGAACATGAAATATTAAACTATGAAGACTTAAAAAATGCCAGATGGGATAATTCATCAAAGACGTTGTGGGCATCAATAAAAAACTAACACCCCCAACAATCCCCCCTATTATAATAAACGACTCCCCTAACCTTTTAATAACCCCTTTCCCGTAGCCACTCATAAAAGACGCATAAATAAATAATGAACAAAAGGAAAGAGGAAGCCATGAATCGATTTCAGTATATCCATAATAAAACTTGTACCCTATTTTAACTAATTCTAACAAAGTAACAACCCAAGCAATCACGCGTGTAACTCTTATTAAATGATTTTCAGATAAATAGCGAAAGGACACGCGTAATCCGATGACCAACGCGAAAACACAGATAAATAAGGCTACTAAATGAGGAAGAGTAAACATCCCCGCCGCATCATACTCATGTAAAGGAGCAAAAATAGGAACTTGCATAAACTCCATAAAAACCCGCCTCCTTCTAATTTCAAACCATAACCTCAAAGCTAAAAAAAGTTACCCCTTAAAACTATTCGACCCATAGATTAAGACATAAATTCTTTGTGTTGTTAATGTGCATCCCCCTCCCATTTCCTAATAATTATCCGTATCAGCAGGAGGAAAGAGCATCTATCAAAAATAATATAACAAAACTCGACAAAATACTACTTATTTTAATCCCTAATCATCACGAGTAGGGATTAAAAATGAAAATAAAGTTTGAGTAGGTTGTTCAGGTGAGATGGGATTAAGAATAAATAAAAATATAGATTCCTAAAAGAATTCTCATACCATCTACTTCAATCCTCTACACTACATATAATATGTGTGCTTACCTAATTAATCTACTAAAAAGGAGAATTTTGTCGCTTAAACTTTAAATTCATACTATTCTTTACCTCTCTGAAAAATAGAAGATCTATATGGTTTATTTTTTAATACCTATCCCCTTTTCCTGACCCAATGAGAGCTCGAAAGAAATGCCTACACAAAGGGGACCTAATCCTGGCATTTGACAACTATTCGACTCTCGCCCGTCATCCTCCGTTGAAAAAAGATATTTTTAAAACCGTCTGACTTGAAATCGACAACCCCTTCCTTAAGAATCGTCATTATTAAAAAAAAAGAAGCGAATCAAAGCATACATACTAGAATCCACTTCTTTTATAGATCTTATCAAACTTCACGCCATAAGATTAAATCTAATCACCTTTAACTATTTGGACGAGCATCATATTGAGTACGCATCGTCAATATTAATTGATGATGCATCGGCGATTCAACTAAAGGCATCGCTTTACATGCTACTTTTCGAACATCCCCCTGTTCTTTGTGATGACAACAAGTCGATTTTAAATAACTTAAAAACTCCATATGAGATTTATTCTGACACAGCTGCTGATTTTTTCTAAACGTCAGCTTATTATCTCCCTCCGTTTGGTAAAAAACATCGTCATTTTCTAAAATCCCCTTTAGTTTATGAGCCATTCTATCTCTCCCCCTTTGTCCTACTAATAGCATACGCGAATCCCCTCTAAAATATACGAATCTCGCGGTGAAAATACACTAAATTTTGGTAATAACACTCCGTTATCTCTCATTTTTCTATAAACTATTAATGTGCAATTTTTAAGAAAAATTTTCCAAGGAATGAAAATACACTTACCCTATGCAATTTTCAACTCTTCAAAAATGGTTTTTAATTCCACACCTTTTTGAGCTTTATGATAAATTAATTTCACTAATTCTTGTTTTTGCTTTCGTTGACACTGGCGTAAACTGTCACCCAAACAACGATTATTTAACGTTATTCGTTTTAAATAAAGGTAAACGAATTGAATCATTAACATCAATCGTTTAATCCCTTGTAAAGTTCGAATTTGATAGTTCCCCATTCCGAAATTTTGCTTCACTTCTCGGAAGAAAATTTCAATAGGCCAACGTTTAGTATAGTGTTTAAGTAGTTGTTTGGCAGACATTTTCAAATCATGACTCATAAAACAACGTAAAGCTTTTTCTTCCAAAGGAGCCGTTTGGCGCAACTTAAAATGATTTGGACGACATGTCCCCCTCTTATTCGTCCCTTATATAGATACGTATAATAACGCTCAGATCCGACGGTCACTAAGTCGAGATCATGAAGGGATAATGTTTTCGCAAATTGTTTCAGTTGAATTCCGTTGGGACGGTAACCTTTAGGAAGAATGATTCGATTCGTTTTAATCGCTCCTAAATAATGAAACCCGACTTGCTTAGCCGTTTGAAGGAGAGCTTCACACGTATACCAACTATCCGCTAAGACATAGCCTTTATAGGGAGGTTTGGGTAATTCCATCAGAGCTCTTCGAACGAGTTCGATTTTACTCTGTTTCTCTTTTTCATAGGGAATGATTTGATAAGGAAGAATTAAATCCTCACATTGAAGCATCAAGGCGACAAATTGATGACCATAAACGTGTTGATGATGAAGATGAGAAAAGTGCCAGCTACATCCTTGAATAGGATGTGTTGCCCGTGACGAAGGTTTAGTTTTAACACAAGTCGTATCATCAACCATCACGTAAATAGGTTGTTGAGTTTGATAAGAACGCTGATAGATACAGGATAAAACATAGGTTTGAATCTGGTGACTGATCGCCTCCTCATCCCAAGGACTATCCGTTAAAAATCGTCCAAAACTTGTCCGATGACAGTGTTTAACGGCAGAGATTTTCCCCTGATAATTTTCCTGAATCATCAAGTTTAGAAACTGGTTAACATGATTAAACTGAGGTTTAGATAAGAATAAATCTAAATCAAGTTGTTTTAAAAATTTGAAAATTGAATTTGAATCTGATATAATACTATCCATGAACATTAACTTAATTCCCCCTCGTTAATTGGTTGTAGGAGACTTAATTATACAGGGATTTAAGTTAATGTTTTTTCTTTTTTTACTGGTATTTTATAGCTGGAAATTAATTGGAAGTAGTTTTGCACATTAATAGTATAAAAAAAGAATCCGTAAAAATTTCTTTCTACGGATTCCTTTTTACTCTAACGTCAAGAAAATGGAGGCATCAATCGGAGTCGAACCGATGCATTGGAAATAATATTCCCTGCCTTACCTCTTGGCTATGACGCCTATTTCTATTTTCTTTTAATGGAGGCGCCAATCGGAGTCGAACCGATGCTCAGGGAGTTGCAGTCCCACGCCTTACCTCTTGGCTATGGCGCCTGTTTCTATTTTCTTTTAATGGAGGCGCCAATCGGAGTCGAACCGATGCTCAGGGAGTTGCAGTCCCACGCCTTACCTCTTGGCTATGGCGCCTTTTCTATTTTCTTTTAATGGAGGCGCCAATCGGAGTCGAACCGATGCTCGGGGAGTTGCAGTCCCATGCCTTACCTCTTGGCTATGGCGCCTTTTCTTCATACTTCATTATATGCATTCAATCAAGAAAATGAACCATTTGTCCTATAAAATAGAAATATTTTTAGGCCTCATTAATTGAATGTCCACTCTCCCCTGTACAATAAAAACAACATAAAAAATGGAAACAGTCCCTGTTTCCATTTTAGTGATGAAGGTGTTCATAAACATCAAAGAAAAGTTTAATCCAATGCGAGGGTGCCTTCCCATCCCTAATGTTTTGAATTAACCGTCCAGTTATGTCTTTCCTATAAGGGCTCTGTGCCAATTGCCGGTGAATAGCAACAGGGAGTTCAAATAACCATTCATCTTCAATCATTAATAAGGCTCCTTCGTGGTAATGAATTAAAAAATGAGCCTTCTTATCTTGTTCCATTAACTCCTCGAATCCGTCCTCTCTTAAATACTGACATAAAATCCACTGCGCTACCGTTATTAAATCTTTTGGAGCACGTTGTAAATGATGATAAATACCGTTAGCAAACGGTTGGTAATCCATCTCAATTTGAGCCTCGATTGCCTGTTGAATCGATCTAAAATTAAAGCAAGACTGCCACCTTCTCTCTAATTCCAATACGATCTGCTCACGTACATCCGATAAGGTGATATTAAATAACATAATGAGCTCATCATCCGTTAATTGATTGAGATACATCCTTACAAGTGAAGATAACTCACCATTTGGCCCCGTTAAAAAGGAGGCTAACTTCACATATTCCACGTCCAAAAATTCATGAAGGACATGTCTCCCTACAAAGTGCCGTATTAACTGTTGCACAATCATCCCCTCAATCACCGGACACAGTTGAGTTCGTGACATTAAAAATTCAAGGCACTCCCCAATCGTAGTAGAAACCATCACTTGACTAAATAAAAAACGAACCATTCGAATCAGTTGTTCATCACCCATAGATAGTAACCCATACACCTCTAAAAGTGTTTGCCGCATTCTACCAATCCCCTGCTCGACCTCTTTTGAAAGTGCCTGATTCGTTAATAAAGAAAAAACGTGTTGACCATACCCAATTAATTCATCCACATGCTTTGTCTGTAAACGCGTGATTCCCATTCGAGCAATCAAACTTTGAAGCTCTTTACGGCTCATATAATGAATCATTAAATACAAGGTAAACGAATCAAGTTCTTGAGCACCTTGCATCAAACGCATCTCTATATATTTTTTATATAAGTAAGTCACCTCCTGACAATGATTAATGACCAACTTATTTTCATCAATAAATTCAAATAATTCTTGAATTTTAAATTGCACCTGCTCTAATTGAGAAGATCCCTTGGTCAAATCATCCGCTAAAACGAGCACCTCACTTAAATACTGATTTATAAAAGAAAAATTACTCAAATCAGCTAAAAAAACATACTTTCTCTTAAAACTAGCCGGCAAATGATAGTAGAGTAATTCCAAATTCAGCTGAGAAATCTCATCAGCCACCCCTAGACCCTCCTCCGGCGCTAAGCGCGAAACAATTAATTTCCCCACGAAATACCGATTAAACTGAGCTAAAAAATAAAGTAAATACTGTCGGCTCTTAAACGCCTCAACAGCTGTCTTCTTATATAAATCGTAAGCGTAAGACCAATTACCATGCCTAAACTGATAGTAAGCTCGATCATAGTGCTGCCAACTCCCCCCCTCGTTAACACAACATTCCGACAATATACTCGTATATGGTGGCATTAAATAATTTTTTTTATTGTTACTGAGCTCATACACCTCTCCATCCCTAGAAGACACGCGGCAAATTCCTGCTTTTTTTAATAACTCAAAAGTTTCAGCTTTGAGCTGACTTGTTTCTAACAACGTTAACTCTCCTAATTCTGAAACTTCGTCCTCAATCAATAATCTTAAATCCTTTAATCGTGCCCGTTTCAGCTCAATCAGTGGACGCAATTGATAAGCTAATTTTTCCTCCTTTAACACATGTTGATACATATTTTCTAAATTTAACGAAGAGAGTGCCTGAAAAAATGAGCGATAACGTTCTAGATACGGATACTTCTGTGCCTCTTTTAGAAGATAATTCACATCAATCACATGAATACCTTGAGATTTATAATAATCAAAACTATTATGATCAAGCATCTGTTCTAAATAAAGGAGATAAACGGGTTGAAAACTACTTCCTTGTAATTCCTTCACCCAATTTAAAATCAATTTCATATTACGGTCATTTAATGAATATCCAACAAAGAGCGTCGTATTCGATGCAATAATTGATTTGACCATCGTTTCAATGAGACGAAACTGGCGGCTATAAGACAGATAGTCGTTTTCTTTTAAAACAACATTCTGATGCCGAACATCTCCATGCATCTTAATTAAAAATTTCTTTGTTCTCGTCTGGGAAACTTCCTCATCCTTTGCAATCACATCATAAAATAAGCCTCTAGCATAAATAGCCTGTTCTAGTAAATCATCATAATTAGTAGTGATTAAATGGACCGGATTTAGTTTTAAAATCTCATCATGAATCAAATTACTTTGTAAATCCAAATCAAAAATATCCCGTAATAAATCATAATATTCTTTATGCCCGCGCAAATTATAATATTTTTGTGGAATTCGTAAATATTCATTTTGCGAGTATTTCTCTTTTTGTTCAGAAAAGGGACCGGCAAATTGGTCAATAACCTCCTTCCACGAAGGAAAATGAGAGAGCATCGACACCCCCGCCCCAACAACAACCACTAACTTGTTATCTTCTGACGCCCTTTTAATAATCCTTAAACTCTCTTGAATAAATGGTTCCATTTGTACCCCCATCCCTGTGTGTCTTCTAATCAATGCCTGCATGACGCTCATCCCAATATGTTTAACGATTCAATCGATGCCTAATCACTCACGGTTTATCTCTCCTATTTTATGAGGGATCTCCTCCTAGCATACCGTTCGTTCATCACAAACTAAATTCTTTCAATTATATTCTTTTAAAAATAGGTTAAACTAACAGTAACTATAGGAGGGATTCTTGTGAGCCTAAAAGAAACATATGATGATTTATTTTTCAAATCTTCGGAAGTCCAAAAGAATTTAGATACATTAAAACAACGAATGGAAGAACTCGATACACAAATTCAAGTGATTGAACGTAACCCTAATTTTTTAGAAACAGACGTTGAACCATTGTACGAGTTACTTTGGAAGGCGAGAATAGATTATAAAAAACAACAAACTGAATTTCATACTTTAACGCTCCAACTCCAACAGCTCAACCATATTCTTGAGGATCTCCACTAGTCCTCTCTCTTCACCATAAAAAAAGCATCCTATGATGCTTTTTTATTTCAAGTAAATCGGATGGTAAGAAGCAATATAACCACTGTCACCATTAGGTTCAAAAACGACGGTAGCTGCTCCTACCTTGTGGCAATCAACAGTCATGGACCACCCTTTATCTAAAATCAGTTGATCTCCTAACATCCTATCCTCTAATTCATATAAATCTAAATCAATCGTATAAGTCCCATCCTCATTTTGCTGACACTGATAAACCTCAGGATAAATCGCATCTTTATGAACAGGAATTTCTGGACGTGCAACATAATCCCCTAAATCAATATAGATATTATCAATGACAAGGTCTTCATTAAAATAATGATCAATTAATGACTTCATCATCTTTTTATCGAAAGCCACATACACCTCTTCATTTTTAAACATCTGTTCAACCATTGCTGGATACTCAAGTTCAAGCATATAAGAGGAAAAGTTCAAAAGTTGAAGCGTGTGTTCCTCATCCGCTTCATAATCTAAAAAGTGTGTCACCGTTAATGCGCTAAAATACTCATTTAACTCACCCACCTGTACATCAGAAAGAGGAATAACCCATTCCTCTTCGGTTTCAACAGATACTGCCTTACTGTTTCCAAAGCTCAATAAAATAACTACACATAACATCGCCAATGAAAACCAAACCATACCTAACACCTGTTTCATTAAAAATTCGCTCCTTTAATCTGTTCTCATAAAGATGATTTTGTTTATAAATGCGGATTCAACACGCTCTCAAACCCTTTGAGTTAGAGTGAGTTAAAATCATCTTCATCCATCGAGCAGATTTTTAAATTTACCTTGCTAGATAAAACCTTATGCCTGTGCAGATAAATTTTTACGATTCTTAAAACATGGATGGCGACACCGGCAACTTTCTTACCATTACCCCACCATCAGAAGGAAGCACTGGTTAAAATATAAAGACCCTTTCTAGTTGATAGATTTGATGATTAAACCTGTTGCAACGCAACCCTCTCTTCCATCATGCGACAAATTAATGATTGATATCTATTATAGTTTATTCCACAAGCCTAAAAAAGTTGACAATGTAAAAGGCTATAACTGGGATCTGTTATAGCCTTTCGTAGTGATGTGATTAATTATTTAGACATTCCCATTCACATATATATGTCCTTTAATCCCTAGATAGACCTTTAGAAGAAATAAAAGTTAAAAGTTGACCGATTTATTCACCCCTTCAATGGTTACACACCATCGATTAATAAACCCACGCCCGCATCGCCTACGATGCCCATTCCAAACAGGACCCTAGCTTCGGAAGCCCCCCTCTGTTTCTACGTTTTAGTGCATAAAAAAATGTCCAGTAGGTGATAAAGTTATCACATACTGAACATCTGCATGAAATGGCCTTGAGACCTCTAATTCAAATTTTCCATACGTTGATTCCATAGTCGTCAAGGTTGCATTTTGTGGACTCGGTGTTGAATGCACCTTAAAGGATTTAATAATGGCCTCTGTTACCTCAAGCGTGTTTGTAAAATTTCCTGTAAACGATACGGTAATCTGCAATAATCGTTGATGTGAAATCAAGAACGCACGCGTCATAACCCCCAACTGCTTTACCGACTCCCGAATAACAAGTGCTGGATGACCATCAATCACCGTCTCCTCTAACTCATCAATTCCCACCTGGTTTAATTCACGTTTTACCAACTGTTTTAAAAATTTTCGTTGATCCGATTTCGTATGAAAAGAGGCCAAATCTAATCGTCGATTACGAATCGTTACCACCAATGGAGCAAGCATATAATCCTGACATTGGCTTCCCTCATAAGCAATAAAATCATACCCGTCACGATAATGGTCCACTTTTAGATGATTAGGCACTAAAAGACTATAATTAGATGCCCCATACTCTTCTAATTGATGATAGACATACTCGCGACAAGCGTATTTTCCTAACAACTCTTCTAAATTTAACCCCTGAAGCGTTGTGCAGAATTGATGATTTAATCTCATGAATCCATTTCCCCTTTTATCAAAGATATTCGATTGTAGTCGTCTTTTTTACTACATTGTCATTGTATGGGCCAAAGTGGTTTTTTAGACATTATTTTTTTCACCCTTCACTTTAGCCTCCCTTATCTATCTCGCTTAAGACGATTAAACCCCCCACCTAAAGATATTCATTTATACAAAAAGACATTCCACTCTTCTCTTTCCACTTTTTTCATAGCATGCGAATCTGTACAAAAACACTGTAACGCTTCAACACCCCGCCGCTCTCACAAAAGAAGGGGGCACTAAAATTCAATTGAAAACGCAGTAACATGACGGTATACTAAAGGTTATCTACTATTAATGTGCAATTTTTAAGAAAAATTTTCCAAGGAATGAAAATACACTTACCCTATGCAATTTTCAACTCTTCAAAAATGGTTTTTAATTCCACACCTTTTTGAGCTTTATGATAAATTAATTTCACTAATTCTTGTTTTTGCTTTCGTTGACACTGGCGTAAACTGTCACCCAAACAACGATTATTTAACGTTATTCGTTTTAAATAAAGGTAAACGAATTGAATCATTAACATCAATCGTTTAATCCCTTGTAAAGTTCGAATTTGATAGTTCCCCATTCCGAAATTTTGCTTCACTTCTCGGAAGAAAATTTCAATAGGCCAACGTTTAGTATAGTGTTTAAGTAGTTGTTTGGCAGACATTTTCAAATCATGACTCATAAAACAACGTAAAGCTTTTTCTTCCAAAGGAGCCGTTTGGGCAGACTTAAAATGATTTGGACGACATGTCCCCCTCTTATTCGTCCCTTATATAGATACGTATAATAACGCTCAGATCCGACGGTCACTAAGTCGAGATCATGAAGGGATAATGTTTTCGCAAATTGTTTCAGTTGAATTCCGTTGGGACGGTAACCTTTAGGAAGAATGATTCGATTCGTTTTAATCGCTCCTAAATAATGAAACCCGACTTGCTTAGCCGTTTGAAGGAGAGCTTCACACGTATACCAACTATCCGCTAAGACATAGCCTTTATAGGGAGGTTTGGGTAATTCCATCAGAGCTCTTCGAACGAGTTCGATTTTACTCTGTTTCTCTTTTTCATAGGGAATGATTTGATAAGGAAGAATTAAATCCTCACATTGAAGCATCAAGGCGACAAATTGATGACCATAAACGTGTTGATGATGAAGATGAGAAAAGTGCCAGCTACATCCTTGAATAGGATGTGTTGCCCGTGACGAAGGTTTAGTTTTAACACAAGTCGTATCATCAACCATCACGTAAATAGGTTGTTGAGTTTGATAAGAACGCTGATAGATACAGGATAAAACATAGGTTTGAATCTGGTGACTGATCGCCTCCTCATCCCAAGGACTATCCGTTAAAAATCGTCCAAAACTTGTCCGATGACAGTGTTTAACGGCAGAGATTTTCCCCTGATAATTTTCCTGAATCATCAAGTTTAGAAACTGGTTAACATGATTAAACTGAGGTTTAGATAAGAATAAATCTAAATCAAGTTGTTTTAAAAATTTGAAAATTGAATTTGAATCTGATATAATACTATCCATGAACATTAACTTAATTCCCCCTCGTTAATTGGTTGTAGGAGACTTAATTATACAGGGATTTAAGTTAATGTTTTTTCTTTTTTTACTGGTATTTTATAGCTGGAAATTAATTGGAAGTAGTTTTGCACATTAATAGTTATCTATTTAAAAATAGGTTCTATTTCCAATCACTCATTAAAGAAATAGAACCCAACCATAATAAAACAGAGAAAGGATGGTGAATCCGGTTGTTCATGTGATAAAATGGCTACCTCTCTAAGAGATGGCGGGTTCGGGGGCAGCTTGTCCCATCACGCTTCATGTAAAAAGAAGTCAACTGACCTGAATCAAATGTTGTGCCTTTTATTCGATGATGACAACCTTATACGATGTGTACAGCAATCTCAATCAAGCATCAAACAGACCACGCATTTTTAGCAAGAAATTTTGACTATGATTCGACCAGTCTATTAAAGTTAGCTAAAATTCCAAGAAATTATAGCTACCCGCTTGAACCAACACTCAACACCTTTAAAACCCGATATTCGATCATTGGCATGATGCTATGGCATGAAGGAACCCATGTCCTAGTAGATGGCATGAATGAAAAGGGGCTATCAGGTGCCATTTTAAATTTACCTGACGCCTGCGTGTGGAATAAAGCCCCCATTTCCGATGGCATCAATCTCTTACCTACCGATGTCTCCTTCTATTGTTTATCGCAGTTTTCTTCTGTCACCGAATTAAAGGCGGCCATTCATCGACTCAATATTGTGGCCCCCGAGGATCATCCCTTTGCTAAAACCACTCAAATTCACTGGATGTTTTGCGATAAAACTGGTGAGTCAATCGTCGTCGAACAAACGGAATCAGGCCTATGTATTTATGATAACCCTATTGGAGTTTTAACTAATGGTCCGACCTTCGATCAACAATTAATCAACATTTCCCCCTATCTCAAAGATAGCCAAACGGCTCCTCCCCTCCCAGGAGATGATTCCTCTCCCTCACGCTTTATACGGGCGGGGTATTTAAAACGACACCTTCAATGGACTCAACAGCCGCTATCGACGGTAACTCATTGCTTTCACATTCTAGGAAATGTCGCCCTCCTTCCTGGGATTTTAAAGCAAACACAAGGAGAAGAATTTGAGACGCGTTATACAGCTTGTATGGACCTTAAACACTTGCGCTATTACCTGAAATGGTATCATCATCTAAAGACTCAAATCATTGACTTAAAACAAGAGCAGGATGAATGCAAGACGCTGACTTTTTTTGAGTAAATCAAACGGTTCCTTTGCTCCTCACTTCTTTTGTCTAGTTGTGTCATCTTTGTCCTAAAAGAGATGGCGGCGGATATACTTTAGATATATCCATGTATATCTTGCGTTCAATTATAAGAAGAGAGGATTGACCAACGTGAAAAAATTTATTGCTATTTTATCTGGATGTATCACTATTCTACTTGTTGCCTTTTTCGTATACAATCGTTTAGGAGCTCAAACGACACAAGAAGCGATGACCATTGCCGGGTTAAATACTCTTGAAGTCCTTTACGAAAAGAAAACAAACGATGGGTCGATTTTACTTTATCGGACACCTGGTGAGGAGCAGTTATCTCTCGCGTTTTTAAATCGGAATCTTTTAGGATACGAATACATTGACAGCGCGATCCAATATGAAACAACTTCACTTGAGGAGCAAGCGGGGTTAACGTATGTTTCACTAAAAAAATCTGATGCCATCCCTTATACCATTTACGCTGGTGTTACAACAAATCCTGACCTTTTCGAAGTATTAGTCACGGAGCCAACCTTCCAAATTGCTCACAGTGCTAAAGTATTCGAATCAAATATCGAAGGAACTTATATCTGGATGGCCTACTCAACCGATTTTACAGGAGAAAACTTTTCTCTTATTGGTTTAAATCAAGAGGGAGACATTATTGGAGATTTAGAAACAGTCGGAACAACCGTCACCATTCACCCTGTTGATACGGCAGAAGCAAATTAAAAACAAAAAAAAACATCTTTACGATGTTTTTTTGTTTTGCTAGGGGCAAAAAGTCGCCCCCGTCTATGTTTTTATCTCATTTTAATAAACAAAATCGGTATGCGTCCACTGACGGAAAAAATTAATATCTCGAATACTCCCATCGGAATTTAAGACGCCTAAATAAACACCGTCATTTCGTCCCACTTTGAAGATAGCATTCGCAGTTCCTTCTTTAGACGAAATCCCCATGTCCTTCACACATTTCGCAAAAATCTCTTTCCCTACCCCATATGTTTCAGTAATGTAAGCAACTAAATAAATATCAATCGCACCGGCACCCAGTTCTCTTGGGTCTTTTCGCAAAAGATGTTCCTTTATAATCTCAGGCCAGTCCTCCTGATAACTCTCTAATAATAAGTCTTGAATTTCATTAATGCAATACGCCTTATAGCAACGTTTCTCTCCCTGTTTTAACATCGATGCATCGCCATTTAAGTCAACTAAATGGACTAACATCTTCTTTAATCCACATAGAATGGGAATGACCTTCGTCGTTAATGATCGCCCTTGTAAATAGTCCGGTAAAATAATCTTTAAATTCTCATCTTTCATAACCTCTCCCCCAATTAATGTAAACCCTTTCTAATAGTTAATTCACGTCTATTATAGGTCCTCTTGCTAACTTTTTCAACATGAATTGCTAAATTTTTGAAAATTAATGGATATAAGTCCCAACTTCCCCTTTTTTATCAGAGATACCGACCTCACGTTCAATATATGAGCCGCTTCTTATTTGGTGTCACTCCACAACCAAGGAAGCACGACAAAATAAAAAAGGCTAACTAGCCTTCCTCATTATTCAACACAACCGCTTTATTCTTTAGTCCCACTTTCCTGAATAATGGCTTGATTAGACCAAAATTTAGAAATTACTTCATCAATCATCAGGTTGGCCCCAATTGCAATCATACCTGGTAAAATAATAATCAGACCGGGAATATAGTACAACAAAATAAAAAAGGAAACAATCATGCCAAATAGTTTTAACGAATTGGAAAATTGAGTATGGGTCAACAAAAAAGAGTCTCGTACCATTTTAAAGCAGCTGATTTGATAATTCGAAAAAATATAAACTAAATACGTGCTAATGAGCGTACACTCAAAGAAAACAATCCCCATTAATAAAAACTGTAAAATGGAATCATCAGTTAATCCTTGATGAGAAACAATCAAATAAGTTAAACTTAAAAACCATAAAAGGGTCAAAAAAAGAGTCAACCACATGGACTGCAACAAATCTGCTCGATAACACTCTAAAAAATCATTAACGAGTTGATACTCTTCTTTTAAAGCTTTTTTCCTCCCAATATAAAACAACGCTTTCGTTGAAGCTGCAATCGTAAAAATGGGTAAACAACCAATTAACCATAAAATTGAAACAACCGCAAGATCACAAATTTCATCTATCACTTTAAAGACAAAATAATACTCCGGTTCATTTTTCATTAAAAATCCCTACCTTTAATTCAAATATTATTCAATCATCCACAAATCTTTTACCATTATATTATAAAATATAACATTTCCATCTTTTTTTCAACAATAAAATGGTGAGATACCGATTACACGATTAAAAAAACTAGCCCAATTAACAACGGCTAGCCTCTTTATCCCAAATTATATGAACGATCTTCATCAATAGACTCGCTTCCTGTTCATGACCATCTCTCAACCGTCATTCTTAAAAAAGGTCTTCACCCTATTTGTTGAACGCCATTTTAGAAAGGGTCACTTAAACCCATGGGTCTTTCTTTTTTAAAAAAATACTGTTTTTTAACAGCGAATAAAACCCATCCGTCATGAGAAAATAACTTTCAATCAAGTAGTTGACTCTTCCATAGGGTCTGACGATTATTCTTTTATAACCACCACCCACTCATCTAACATGGCAGAAGATTACCGCTTCACTATTTTTCATAAAAAAAGAGGGCGTTCGTGCCCCCTTTTAGCAAACAGCTCCACCTGTTTCCTTAACGTCTTCCTCAACGCTAATGACTGTTTTGATAAGTGCGGTCAATCCTTTCACAATTTCATCTTGTGACATCGATGGCATCGTTGGCTTGTCAACGGTTTGCATCGGTAAATAAGGAATGTGAACAAAACCAGCCTTTAATTTTGGCGCCTTCGTTGCGGCGTAATGTAAGGCACCGTACATCACGTGATTACATACAAATGTTCCTGCTGTATTCGAAACCGCCGCCGGAACAAATGCTGCTTTCATATCACGCACCATCGCTTTAATCGGTAACGTTGAAAAATAAGCAGCCGGCCCATCTTCGAAGATGGTACGATCAATCGGTTGTGCCCCTTCGTTATCGGGAATACGCGCATCATCTTGATTGATGGCCACGCGTTCTACGGTAATATTAGGCCGTCCTCCCGCTTGTCCCACACAGATCACCGCATCAGGTTGTTCTTCATCAAGTAAGGTGTATAAAACATCAAGACTACAATCAAAAACAGTAGGAATTTCACGTTTAATAATTTGAACCCCTAAAAGTTCATCCGGTAATTGTTTAACTGATTCTGTCGCCGGATTAATCGACTCTCCTCCAAAGGGGTCAAATCCTGTCACTAATACTTTTTTCATAAAAACACTCCTTTAACCGCTATCTTATTAAAAAGCTAAATATCGCATTAAAATAATATGAATGACTAACATAATAATCGCAACCGGCGCTTGAGCCTTTATCACGCCGTATTGATTTTTTAAATCCAAAATGGACGCCGGTACGATATTAAAATTAGCCGCCATCGGCGTTAATAAGGTCCCACAGAATCCAGCTGTCAAGGCTAACGAACCTGCAATCACTGGATCAGCGCCTAAATTAAAAACAAACGGAACCCCAATTCCTGCAGTAATGACCGAAAAGGCAGCAAAGGCATTTCCCATGACAGCTGTAAATAACACCATTCCGACGCAGTAGGCAATCACACCTAACCAAATATTATGAGTAGGAATAATTTGACTCACACCATTAGCAATCACATCCCCAACTCCTGCCACCGTAAATAACGTTCCAAGTGCCGCTAAAATTTGAGGTAAAATAGCAGTCGGTCCGACTTGACTTAAGAGACGGTTAGCCTCTAAATTCGCTTCTTTAACTGACGATTTTGAGATCATCATAATGATAATTAGCGCCCCAATTCCACTTAAACCAATGGCGTTATAGGCCCCTAAGTTTGTAAACTGAGCAATAACAAAGGCTAAAAAGGCCAACACAAGAGCTGGAATAAATAATTTATTTCCAATCTTTTGGGCAGATTCCTTTTTAAACGCTTCACTCGTTGTTTCAAAATGAACCATTTTAACTTGTTTCGTCGCTGATAAAATGGCCATGACAATGATGAGTCCTCCCACCACGTTAGCTGGAATATAATCTCCAAAAATAAAGATAATTCCTAGAATAAACCAAAAGAGGGCGGTTCCCCAGCGCGCTTCCTGCCCTTTATTCACAAGGGAAAAAACACCTAATGAAATACTAATTAAACCAATAATGGTATAGATAATAAATAAAAGGATCTCTGCCACTCCTATTTCCCTCCTTTTGACTCTAACGCCTCGTGCATACGTTTCCGTCTTTTCTCATTTAGTCTAAATTGAATAATCCCAATGATTAATGCCAAAAGAGCAATCGGTAACGTATAAAGGGCAATAGTTGTCGGTCCTTGCTTTTCATCAACAGGAATCCCTAATTCCGTCAATGTCCCTACAATAAGCATGACACCTGAAGCTCCAATGAATAAATTTTGACCAAAGAAATTTCCATAGTTCTCTGCGGCAGCTGTTAACCCTTTAATTGACTCCAGATCGTTCTCCGTTACCTCTTTATATTTAGAACGCGTCGCCCCTTCGGCCATCGGCAATACAAGCGGTCTCCCAAATTGAACATGACCTGACATCCTGATACTAAGGGCCGCCATCACGAGACGGAACGCTAAATAAATACTTAAAACACCGTCCGCCTTCGCATTTTTCAACTGCCCAATTAACCAAGCAGCACGTTCCTTTAATCCATAACGCTCCATTAACCCAATAACAGGTAAGGTAATGATAAACAATGTCATATAACGGTTGGCAACAAACGCCTCCCCGAGCTTTGTTAAAATTTCATTAAAATCTAGTCCACCAACAAAACCTGTAGCGATTCCCGCTATCACAACAATGGCAAGCGTGTCAATTTTCAAAATAAAACCGATAATAATAATAAAAATACCAATTAAGCTTAACACATAATCCCTCCTTCACTATCATACATATCTTCTATTATACCATACTTTTCAAGCTGTCTTTCCTTTCATTTATTTGGCAATTTTAAAAGGCTAAAAGGTCCTCCCTTTTAGCCTTTTCCTGTAGACCCTATTTTTTAAAATAGGCACAACTTCCAGTCCCATCGGCCTCAACGACTAATTTTACTGGAATTCGTTCTTTTAACTCATTAACATGTGAAATAATTCCGATTAAGCGGCCATGATCTTGTAAATCCATTAAAATATCAATGGCTTGATCCAATGATTCCGAATCTAACGTTCCAAATCCTTCATCGATAAACATCGTATCTAACTGAATCCCTCCGGAATTTTGTTGAACGACATCGCAAAGACCAAGTGCCAGTGCTAATGAAGCTTTAAAGCTTTCTCCACCCGATAACGTATTAACCGGTCTTTGATTACACGTATGACTATCATAAACGTCCAGGTCTAATCCTTTGCGCCCTCCCCCTTTAACCTCTTCGCGACGCAATAAATAGTACCTTCTAGCCGTCATCTTCTGTAATCGTAAATTGGCCGCAAACAATACTTCATCAAAGTAACTCGATAAAACGTAAGTTTCAAAAGACATCCTTCTACCACTTCTTCCGTTGGCCAAGGCATCCAGTTCACCGAGTGTGGCATACTCTTTTTCTTTTGATTGAATCACTGCATATTTTTTGGTCACCGAAGAAAGGAGGCGCTCATTCTGTTCCCGATTGGCTTGAACCCTCGCACGCTCGCCTTCTAATTCCGAACGTTTATGTGAAAGGTCCTCCATTCTCTCCTTTAACGGAGTAAGATCTGTTTGAACTGCACCTGCTAATTCATCACGTAACGCTTGTTCGATCGACACGGCTGTATGGCGCTCTTGGTAATATTGAATAACAAATTGCTCCAACTTATCCATTGCATCTATCCATGATTTGGCCTGCTCATAAGTCTCCCGATTAAGAAATGTTTGGACAATCTGCTCCTCTAATGAAGTGGTGGCTGTCTTAAGTTGCGATTCATACCCCTCTAATTGATTAGTTAACTCCTGTCCCACGGTCGTTAATCGCGTCAATTGTGAACAAACACGTTCATAATCTTCTTGACTTTTTTTGATGTGTTGTTCGTGAGTCACTAAACAGGTACTTATTTCCTCAAGGCGTGACATTAAAACGTCAACTGAGCGATAATCCATCGGAATCTGTTCCTCTAAATCCTTAACCGAACGTCGCTCAGACTGATAAAGATCGCGCTGATCCTGACGTTTCTGTTCTTTCTGTGCAATTTCTGCTTCAAGGGGGGCCATCATTTCCTTCTTTTTCACCAATTGCGCCATCTGTTCTTCAAGCTGTTTCACCTGAATCAATACTTGAGTCTTTTTGCGCGTCAGTTCAGACTGCTGATTCAAAAGCTTTGATTTTAACTGTCTCATGGCCACTAACGTCGCTTCCTCATCTTCACCTAGCAGACAACGTTGAATTAAGCTCGTCTTCAAGTGATTCAACTCCTCTGCTAGCTTTTGAAGCGTCACGCGTAAAATCGAACATTCCTGTTCCTCAGATCGCCCCCTTTCTTCGAGTTTCTCAACGTCTACACGATACGCCTCTAACGCGGCCTTTGATAAAATACTTTCCTGGCTACGACGAGGATTCGGATGATCACACGATCCACACACGGGACAAGGTTGCCCAACTTTCAGTTCATTGGCTAACCGAATAGCTGCTGCATTAATAAATAATTGTGCTTGATGCTCATAATCCTCCCGTTTAAGACGTGCCTCCTCTAATTGGGTCGTAGCGCTTGCTTCTTTATCTTCAAGGCTCTTAGCCGTCTGCTCATACGCCTCTAGTTTTTCACAAAGTAACGTGACGTTCTGCAGCTCCTCCTGTCCTTTCACTTCCCTTAATTCTAATCGATGTTGTTCTTCACGTTGCTTCTCTTTTACCACATTTAATGGATCAAGCTGCTCCACTTGATCCTTTAAAGCCGCTAATTCTATGTTTCGACACTGAACCTCCGCGGTAAGCTCACGCTCTGTCTGCTCTAATTGTTGCAGTTGCTTCCGTTTTTGATCTAATAGCTTGACCCCTTCAACATAGCGTGACAACTCATCCTTTTCCCGATTCATCTCGGTCATCTCTTGACGTAAGACATCAATGGCGTCGTAACATTTTTTGACTAAGATATACTCTGTCTGACAATCCGTTAACTGCTTCTTAAGATGAGCCTGCTTTTCTAACGTATCCTGCTTAAAAGCTTGATATTTTAAACATTCATTTTCAAGATTAATCAGGCCTTGTGCCTGCTTCGCCTGACTCACCTGATGTTCGTATCGGGTAATGGTGTCTTGTTGCTCAGTGAGTTGATCTAACCGTTCTTTTGCGGTCGCATACTCTTCAATTTTTTCATTGATTTTCTTTTTTAACTCATACTCTTGTTGGCAACTACTTAATTGCTCAGCTATTTGTTCCTTTTGTTGCTCTAACTGATGTTCTACCCCTTCAAATCGCTTTTGTTGATGCTCAATTTCTCCCATCACTTCGTGTAAAGGACGTTCTAAATCTAACGCCTGATTTTCGTCTGTTCTTACTAATTGAAGTTCTGCCGTCATCGCCTGTTGAGTTTCAAACACCTCGGCCTTTAATCGATTAGCTTGCTGAGTTAACTGTTCCTGCACAGCCTTATAAAAATCAGTTCCGAATATTTTACGTAGAATTTCTTCCTTATTCGTTGTATTAGCCACTAAAAACTCTTTAAAATCTCCTTGCGGAATCATGACAATTTTTCGAAACTGTTCAATTTTTAGCCCAATAATTTGTTGAATTTGTTCACGAACTTCACTTTCTTTCGTCAAGGGCGGATAATCGCTTGCCACCTCTAAAAATTCGACCGTCGCCGGAACTTCGCGGAATCCTTCTCCCCTTTTTTTCTTTTGAAGTTGTTGCGGTGATCGCGTGATACAATAAGTTTTCCCATTCACACTAAACGTAAAAGAAACCTCCGTTTTAATCTCGCTTTCCTTTACAAAATCACTTCTTAACTCTTTTCCAGAACGACTTCCCCCACTTGTTTCTCCGTAAAGTGCATAGCAAATCGCATCAAAAATTGTCGTCTTTCCCGCACCTGTTGGTCCCGTCACGACAAAAATATCTTGTTGATCTAAATCTTCTTTAAAATTTAAAGTCAGCGGCTTGGCATAAGGTCCGAAGGCAGACATTTTCAATAACAATGGTTTCATTCACAAGACTCCTTTCGCACTTCTTTAATAATTGTCTGAATCGATGTTTTTGCGGCCTCTGACAACGCCTCTCCTTTATGGTGTTCATAAAAATCACTAAATAATTGTTCCGCCGTTTTTTGTTGACGCGCCTGTTTTGTCAATTGACTTCCCTTAAACGCTTGATTATTTTGTTCTAACTCTAACATCATCACATAAGGAAAATTTTTACGAAGTTTGGCCATCGGCTCAATTAATTCACCTTTATCTAATAACACAATACGCAAATAATCTTCACATCTTGGTAAAGCTAGAAGTTCCTCTAATGTCCCTTTGATTGTTTTCATGTCCCGAAGTGGTGTTAACGGCAATAATTCACAAGAAAGCTTCCCTGCTTCGTCTAAATCAATCATCGTCACAGATTTGTGATACTGTTCTTCTGAAAAAGAATATTTAAGTAAGGAACCACTATACCTGATCTTGTCACTTCCCACTTTTTGTGTTCGATGTAAATGACCTAAAGCGACATAATCAAACGCCTCGAAGTAGGCACTAGAAACTGACTCTTTCCCTCCTACCACTAACTTTTTTTCCGAATCGGAGATTAAAATCTCCTCACTTTGACCCACAACAAAAGCATGCGTGAGTAAAACGTTTCGCTCTGTCGCATCAATCGGGTTAGCAGCCAGAGTCACTCGCATCGCATCGTCTAATGATTTAACCGTCTCATCCTCGTGGAGCTCGCGTACAACGGCATAATCGGCAAATGGTAATAAATAAAAATTAACCGGTCCAAATTCATCTCGCAAGACCACTTTTTTGATCTCCTTCGTATATCTTCCCGCGACATAATAATGAGCCGCCTCAAATAACTCATGACCAAAATTAATGAGGTCCGCCCCATCGTGATTGCCCGCCACCGCCAAAACTGGCGTTTTCAATTCAACGAGCACTTCCTTTAAAAATTCACTATATAAAGCAACCGCCCGAGCGGGGGGCACACTGCGATCATAGATATCGCCCGCTAACAAAAGCGCATCCGGTTGATACGTCTTAATATATGATTTAACCTGTTCAAGCACATAGCGCTGATCCTCAAGCATGGAAAACGAATTAACTACCTTACCAAAATGCAAATCGCCTAAATGTAATAACCTCAACGTCTTATCCTCCTAAAAAGCGAATGTTTGTTCTCATTATAAGCCTTTTTTACAAGAATCGTCAACCCAATCCCTAACGAACTCATCGACAAGATTTTCGGATTATTTCCAAGGAAATACACGTCCCCCTATTATCGTCCATAAAAAAGATAATTCGTGCAAAAAAAGACAAAAAATTATACAATAGAAACAACTTAAAGAAATCATCCCCTAACACGTAAAAAATAGGAGGTTTTTATGCTAAACCCAAACTTACCAAAATATCTTGCCATTGCCGAATGGATGAAAGAAAACATTTATAATAACACCTTTAAAGCAGGCGAAAAACTAATCAGTGAAAATAAACTGTGTCAAAAATTTGAAATCAGCCGTCAAACCGCCCGGCAAGCAATCGCCGTCTTAGAGGAAGAGGGACTCGTCATCAAAAAACAAGGAAGCGGAACTTACATCAACCCAATTAGTCTCAAAGCCAGACTCAACACCAAAACCATCGCCCTCATCCTACCCGAACTGTCAAACGATCAAACCCCTACGATGTTAACCGAGATGGAGGACCTCTTTTCAACGGCGGGCTATCAGCTAACAATACGCCTCACCCACCATCAAGTGACACGAGAGCGCGAACACTTATTAGCCCTCTTAAACGCAGATATCGCCGGTTTAATCGTTGAGGGAACAAAGTCTGCTTTACCTAACCCCAATCTTGACCTTTATCAGGAATTTTTAACTCACCATATCCCCTTACTCTTTATTCATAATTACTATCCCGGACTTCCTTGCCATTTCATTATGACCGATGATACGGCCTGCGGCCAACTCGCTACCCGACACCTCATTCAACAGGGGCACCAAAAAATTGGAGGATTGTTTCAATTCAATACCCTTAAAGGTAACTTTTTTTATAAAGGGTTTTTAACAGAAATGTACGACCACCATTTAGGGGTCGATGAAAAACATCTCATTTGGTACGGAACCGAGACGACTGAACACTTATTTTCACAGGGAAATCTTTCAAACCTACTCGATACCTTACGTCGTTTTACCGCCATTCTTTGCGATAGCGAGGAAGTTGCCCTAAAACTGATTCAACACCTCACTAACGAAACCTCATTAAACGTTCCAAATGATCTTTCGTTAGTGACGCTAGGAAACACAAAACTGAGCCAACTCGCTACCCCACCACTGACAAGTATTGACCCCTGCCGTCCAACGATTGGAAAGTTGACCGCAGAAGCTCTAATTCAACAGATTGAAGATCAAGAAACGATGATCAATCATATTTGCCAACCGACACTCATTCCTCGTCAGTCGGTAAAACACCTCCTAGACAAATAAAAAAAGAGCACTTGGCTCTTTTTTTATTTCTGTTTTTTCTCCATCAACTTACTGAATTGTTCCAAACCAATGATGACTGCTCCACCGATAATAAACCACACAAGGTTAAACGTTGAAAAAGACATCGGTGCTTGAGCTGTTTCAAGCGTTGTCGGCCCCATCACAACAGCATAAATCGATCCAATCATGAGACCTAAAATTAAATAAATCATTTGTGACCGTGCTGTCTCTAAAAAGTGACGAATCAATTTAATCGTTGATAAAATTCCGGCAATGACCCCTAATCCAAACACGATTAAAATTGGAAGTGCTGAGAAATTAAACGTTAACACTTCTTTAATCGAACTAATAATCGTCGTATACAACCCAAAAATTAATAACAGCGTTGATCCTGAAATCCCTGGTAAGACCATCGCTGAAATCGCAATCATTCCTGCAATAAAAACATAAAGGATTAATCCAATATTTAAATGGCTAAGAGAAATCTCCATTCCACCTCCGCCTGATACCGGATTAAACACAGTAATCGCCACGACAATCAAGATTCCTGTGACCGTCCAAACGATATTTAAATATTTATTTTTAATCGTTTCTTTTTCCGCCTTGATAATTAATGGGATGGAAAATAAAATAAACCCAATGAACACCGAACTAATACTATAAATATGTTCTTCAAAAATCGAACTTAAGAAGAGAACCGAAAGAATCATTCCAAGCGCCCATCCGATTCCAATTTTTAATAAAAATTGAAGAGCCTGTCCTTTATCTTCTCTGCTACTCTTTGAAACAAGCGTGTTTAAAGAACCGATAAACTCATCATAAAATCCTAAAATAAAAGCGATCGTCCCTCCTGAAACACCAGGCACACTATCGGCAAGCGCCATAAAAAAACCGCGAATTAAATTGATTATAAACATATCTTTCACCTTTACCTATTCTATCTCATCCATTTTCCTAAGAGAAATCATCCATTATTTGTAAATGAATAATAGCCTTTTCCATTCTAATTCTAGCATAAAGCCCCTTAAACTTCAACGAGAGAAGAGAAATTAAAAACACTTACAACGAGTGATAAAATTAAAATTCTCATTCACACATTAGGCCCTTTTCCCATAAACTACTAGTGAATCATCCATCATTACTTTATGGGAGGTATTTAAATGACTGCAACTATTAAAAGCTATTTTGTCTGCGCAAATAGCTCACGCGGATTTTATAATTTCTTTGAATCAAACCTTCAAGGCGTTGATCACTTATACATTTTAAAAGGGGGACCAGGAACAGGAAAATCGACATTAATGAAACGAATCGGTGCTGACTTTTATGACTTAGGCTATGACGTTGAATTTATTTATTGCTCGTCTGATCCTCATTCACTTGATGGAGTCCTTATTCCCCAATTAAAAGTCGGAATCGTTGACGGTACTGCTCCCCATGTTATCGAACCAACGGCACCTGGAGCCGTTGAACAATACGTTAATTTAGGAATCGCCTGGGATCGTGCAAAACTTGTCCCTTACAAAGAGGCAATCCTTGATTTAAAACACCAAATTAGTACTTGCTATGACTTACTTTATTATAAATACGCCGAAGCCCTCAAAATTCATGATCAATGGGAAAAAATCTATATTGATGAAATGGACTTTGACCTTGCCCCACGATTTAGAGCGATCCTTTGCGACGCCCTACTCGACTATAAAAAAGAAGACCATCTCCCTGTCGTTAAACACCGCTTCTTCGGTGCCTCTACCCCTAACGGATCCACTGATTACATCGAAGATCTAACTCGCGGATTTAAACGATACTTCATTAAAGGTCGACCAGGAACAGGAAAATCAACCCTCTTAAAAGAACTCGCTAAAAAAAGTGAATCCCTCGGATACGATACCGAAATTTATCACTGCTCTTTCGACCCTGAATCACTCGACATGGTCCTCATCCCTAAACTAAATGTCTGCTTCTTTGACTCAACAGCTCCACACGAATATTTCCCTAGTGTTGAGACCGACGAAATTATTGATACTTATGAGGCACTCATTACACCAGGAACCGATGAAGCCAATGCCGAAGCACTTAAACAAATTGAAGCAGACTACAAAGCCACTGTTAAATTAGGAACCGTCGCTTTAGGACAAGCTAAAGCCCTTCACGATCAATTAGAAGAAATTTATATTCAGGCCATGAATTTCGACATTATTGAGGGAATCTACGTCCAACTCAAAGAAGAAATCATGGACTTCATTCAATAACTTTTTAAAACCAAAAAGATGAGAGTTAATCCTCTCATCTTTTTTTACTGCCGCCAAGAAAACGGCCCTCTTCTCTGACACCGCCCGTCCCTTAACGACGTTTCGATTTGTTATCTTTTGTCGCTTTCTTAATTAATAAAGCCTCCATTTTTGATTTAATTTGATTATACGTTACTTGATCAAACAATAAATCATTCCAAATCTTCACATGATTATCGCGCATTCCGGCAATGGCTTGCTCATGCGTTGGACGCACAATCACGGCCACGCCTTCTTTTTTCTTAATCTCTACCACGACTTTTTCCTTTTGTTTCGTTTCAAACGTTCCTTCAGCACCATTAACTGTATCTTTCCACATGACGATTCCCCCCATCATATCACCACTTTGGCAGTGACCTCTTTTTCAACTTTATGCGACCTTCCCTAAAATATGAAAAAAAGTGAGCTCACGCTCACCTTTTAAAAAACCACTCATTCCGTTCATTGACAAGACATGATAAAATAATACACGATATTTATCAAAAAATAGAACTTTAACATCATGACCACTCACATTTAAAAAGGGGTTTTATCAACTTATACGAGGTGAATTATGTTCAATAAAGCTTATATCAAGAAATTTATTCAAGACTCATGGATCGCACTCCGGCCACTTTCTTTAACACTGGCCATCGGTTCCACCACGCTAGGAATCCTAGCCGCTTATCAAATGGGGGCCATTCACTTTAACGCTCCTTTCGACCTTCTTCTTATCTTTCTCATTACGGTTGCTGGATTACTGGCCCAGTCGGGTGCCAACTTAGTCAATGATTACTTCGAAGGGTCGTTTCGTTACTATCGTCCGGGGGGGCGCCAAATCAAATTTTTAGGGGTGGTCCGCACGTATTTTGATGTTTACGTCTTTTTATGGGCCATGGCTTGCTTCGCCATCGCCGGGCTCATTGGTCTTTTTTTAATTTACATCACCAATCTTCACATGCTAGTCATCGGACTGACAGGGCTTTTCATCGCCTATGCCTACACAGGAGAACCCTTTGTCCTCAAACGCAAAGGACTTGGAGTCATCATCTCCTTTATCGCCATGGGACCATTAATGGTATTAGGCGCAAGCTTTCCCTTTACAAAGGAATTATCTTGGTATCCCATCCTTCTGGCATTGCCTGCCTCGCTTTTCATTCCAGCTCTCATGATTAGTAATGAAATGCGTGATTTCACACGCGATCAACGGTTAAGTATCGGAACATTAAGTGTGCGCATCGGGAGTAAAAACAGCACCTACCTCTATCGAACACTAGTATTTGGGGCCTATGTTTTAACCACTATCTATGTAATCACAGGACTTTACCATCCCGTCGCCCTCATCGTCTTCTTAACCCTAAAAGATGCCCTTACCGCCAACCAGTCCGTCACAAACTTTGAAAAACTCGGAATTCCTTATACCAACCGTCTGCACTGGAAATTCACGCTTTTACTGATTATTTCCCTACTGTTTTAAGGAGGTTTTATGAAGCTAACGATTTGTAATGAAACATTTCACGTGGAGGTTCAATACGCGAAACGAAAAAAAATAAAGTTGGAGGCGACCCCTGAGGGGCACCTCACGCTTAAAGTTCCGCGGCACACGAGTGAGGAAGACATCGTGGCCTTTCTTGAATCCAAAAGCGAATTTTTAATGAACTTACGTCAAAAACAAAAAAATAAAAAAGTGATTTCCAACCAGAAATCTTATGCCGATGAAGAGCTCTTTCTTTACCTCGGTCGGGCTTTGCCCTTATCCCACCTCCTTGAGGAAATTCCCGAGGAAAAAGAGCAAATTCAACAAGCACTGCAACGATTTTACACTCAAAAGACAAAACAATACATCAAAAAACGAATTCCCCATTTTCAAACCCTCATTGGCGTCAAAGCAAAATCTGTGACCGTGCTCGACTCCCCTCGAACATGGGGAACGTGTAATTCTAAGCGGGAATTAACGTTCAACTACAAACTCACCATGGCACCCGAGATGGTGATTGATTACGTCATTATTCACGAGCTTTGTCACATCTATCATATGAATCATGACCGCTCTTTTTGGCGAAAAGTGGGGATGTATGACCCTAACTACAAACAACACCAAGCCTATCTTGAAACATTTGGCGGTGTCATGACTATTTAAAAAGCAGCCCCTCGGCTGCTTTTTATGATTTTCTTTGATAAAAGCGTTACTTTCCATTTTTATTTTACTTTTTAAAGCTGTTTTAGTCCCGCAAATAGACGTCTACTTTAATTTTTAGCCAGCGGCCTTTCCATTCCTTCGATTTTAATTCTCCAAAAAGAAATTTTCCTCCGTCCATTAAACGAGCGAATACTAAATTATCTCGCCTAGAGATATAGCCAATCTTATCGCCTGCGGGCGATTGAATAACAATGGCATAACTATCATGCGGATTAGTTGGTTCACGAAAAAAATCCAACCGACTCCCCACGTGTAGGGATGGTTCAATATCATTCATATTCTCAATATAGTGCGTCCCCGCCACCTGAATCTCAAGTAAAAAAATATCCCGTCCAAATGGCTTTATCGACGCCACCCTACGTCCTTTGGCGTGTAGTAACCTAATCATTCTAGCGAGTCTAACGATTATTTCCTTCATGAGCTCTCCCCCATCAACTGCTTGATTCTCATTTGATAACTGCAAGTTACCACCTTATCACCCTAGTAAACGCGTGAAATAAAACAATAGGTCCACATGGCCTTTCCTCCATGATTCCACCCCTAAGTTTTTTCCTTATTATAACATATCCTGGCTTATGAAAGAGAAAACTCATGATTATTTTCTCAACATCTCCCACTCTGATGAAATGATAGCAATCTGCCATTCTCCCAACCTATTTAATAATTACATAAAAAAGGCCCTCTCTCAAAGAAAGAACCTCTTGATCAATCATTCACAGTAAGATGTCGTAATTGACGAACTTCTTCAATTTCTACTCCCGTTGCTTTCGCAATCTGCTCATCATCTAAAACATCTAATAAATTCTTGGCAATTTCTCTATCGATTTGTTTCCTAACTTGTTCAAGCCCTTGCTTGACTCCCTTTTCAAACTCCCTTTTAAGGAGCTCATCTAATGTCATATATTCCACCTCCAACCTTTTATCTTGCTTCATCCGGTTAACCCTATCATGTCACTGATGCATAGACTCAGATGTTATTTGAGCGATACTTTTGTTAGAGAAGATTCATTAGTTTTCATCTCGTATTCGTCGAACTTCCTCAATCGTCAATCCTGTTTTTAACGCAATCGTTTCGTCATCTAAAACATCCAATAAATTATGGGCGATTTCTACTTTTTCCTCTTCCTTTCCTTGTTCAATTCCTTGCTCAATCCCTATTTTAATGCCTTTTTGGAGTTCTCGTTCTTTAATCTCCAATAATGTCATATATTCCACCTCCAACCTTTTATCCTGCTTAATCCGATTGACCCTATCATGTAGCTGATGCACGAGTTCGGACTTTTTGGTGAGGGAGATTTTTAGAAAAAGATTAATTATTTTTTTCGTTTCTTAATCGCCGAACTTCCTCAATCGTCAGTCCTGTTTTTAACGCAATTGTTTCATCATCTAAAACATCCAATAAATTCTGGGCGATTTCTACTTTTTCCTCTTCCTTTCCTTGTTCAATTCCTTGCTCAATCCCTATTTTAATGCCTTTTTGGAGTTCTCGTTCTTTAATCTCCAATAGTGTCATATATTCCACCTCCAACCTTTTATCCTGCTTAATCCGATTGACCCTATCATGTAACTGATGCACGAGTTCAGACTTTGTTGAGGGGGATTTTTATAAAAAAATCAATTACTTATTTTCGTTTCGTAATCGTTGGACTTCTTCAATCGTCAGTCCTGTTTTTAACGCAATTGTTTCATCATCTAAAACATCTAATAAATTCTTGGCGATTTCTACTTTTTCCTCTCTTTTCCCCTCTATTTTTCCATCCTCAAATTCTTCTTTAAAAATTTCGTATAATGTCATATATTCCACCTCCAACCTTTTATCTTGCTTAATCCGATTGACCCTATCATGTAACTGATGCACGAGTTCGGACTTTGTTTGAGCAACATATGTATCTGTTGAATTCTCAACATAGCTTAATAATTCCTTCATCTCCTCGTCCACGTCATCCATAACCCCACGTGTATTTAAAAAGATTTTTGTTGTCTCATCATTTAATTTTAGCGATTGATCTTCTATACAATAGTTTTCAAAACTGTAAATATGTCTCCCTTTGCCAAAAGGATCAAACGTGCAAATAAAGATGACAAAACTTTTACAAAGTTCTAAATAATCACTGCCCTTTTGAATAAAGTCCAAATCGACGCTTCCTTGATAATATCGACTCCTCTTCGCTAGGTTTTTATGTTTTCCTCTTTGCATCTCTACATTATAAATGGTTTCCTCTTCATCTTGAACATAAATGTCTAACCGAATCGCTTTACTCTCCATTACTAAATCAATGGACTTTTGGCTTTCCACAAATTTAATTTTTTTAATTTTAACCTTCAAAATCTTTTCTAGCACTTGCCGGCAAACTTCAGCATCGGAAAAGACCTTAGAAAACAAAAAGTCATCCGATAAATTTAATTCTTGTAACGTTCTTTTTCGTTGATAGGGCATGTAACGAACCTCCTCTATTATAGCATATTCAGGATTTCAAATAATCCTCTCTCTTTTAAATACGCTAATTAAAGGCGATTTCCTTTTTTATTTTTTCATTTCAATCTTTGTTCGATTGATTTCTTCTACTATTGTCTTCACCTCTTCATCCCGCAAATCATCAATCCGTATCATGTTATGATGGATTCCATTGAGCGATGTCCCTAACGAAATCCCTCTCTCTTCATCGATAATCCAAAATCGATCATGCAAGTTTTCAGAAGAATAGACTTTTATTTCACATCCTACTTTTTGACTAATTGTGTTGTATAGGTTTTTATTATAGTTCTCCTCATTTATGACTACCGTTATCTCCTTAGGATTTAACCGCGTCAATACATCAATCATTAAATCTTTATAGGGTTTATTAAAAGTGCCAAAGAAATAGGGGTCTATAATTAATAAACGACTCCCTGTGACCCCCTTACTCATTAAATAGGAAATCAGTTTATCTTTTCTTTCCTCCTTGCTCCCTACTAATATTTCGTGAGACACCTCCTGATTTCCCACAAATAAATCTTGATAGAAGCTCTCAACTGAATGGAAGAGAAATCCACTATTATCTGTTCATACGATTCTTTGTTCAACAACATCGGGTAAAAATACATCCATCACTTATCACCTTTTCAAATAAGACTTAGATGTTTTTAATATCCCCCGTTGACTTGTACTTATTACCGATTTCTTCTGTCATCTTGACCACAAAAGAAAAGGCTAGACCTTTTTCGTCTAGCTAATTCGTGACTTACTATTAAATAAACATTTGTTGTAACAACCCTTTTTTTAGTTTATTATAAGATTCCACCTTTAAAGATTCAAATTTAATCTTATTATCAATTTGGATTAATAAATCTGTTATTTTAATTTGCTCTTTTTCACACGGAATATTATACTTTATATCTTTTATGTCCTTTACATAAATATGCTTAATAGTTGTTCCTGAAACCTTTCTTATAATTAAAGATTTAAAATGATTAATTTGATAACTTAAAAATATACCATTTATATATTTCTTCGGTCTAAGAACATTTATGTCCCCCCCTAAACAAACATCGTCAACTAGAATACAACTTGCTGTAGCTAATCCTTCTGGTGTTACATCTGACGTAGGCATTAATACATCATATTTTTCAGACTTAAACCCTTGATCTTTTAAACATCTACTTTTTACAACATTTATAACCTCATCATACTGTGTAAATAATTCACCATATAGTACACATGGAATATCCTCATTATCAGATAAGTCTGATTTACTTAACCCATTCCCTTTAAAAAACTCAACTATGTTTTCTAACTTTTTTTCTTCCCACTCAGGGTATTTCTTTCCATTCTCATCTTTAAACCTTAGTTCTTGTGAGAAGATTTTTTGCATGAGCCCTTTTTTATAATTCTTTAATTCTTCCACCTTTTCGGTTTGAAGTTCTATCTTTTTATCAATTAAAGAAAAGAAAGAGGCTATTTTTTCTTGTTCCTCTATAGTAGGGACATAAAATTTCATTTGTTTTAATTCTGTTTTATTAAATTTAGGTTGACCACTTGCTCCGATTATTTGTACCAATTGTTTATGGAATGCTTTCGTATTAAATAAATAATATATATATTTTGTATTATTTATTTCACTTCTTAATAAAATTGCGTTTGGTCCCAAAACATTATTTTCACTTGGTAATTTCTCGGGTTCTACATAATAAGATTCTCCTATATTCGCACCTATATTAGGTAATATAATTGAATCTTCATTCAGATTTACTCTATACAAAAAATTATATGCTTTTTCATCAACAAAGATAAAATCCTTATTATTAAAATTACTCTTTAAATCAATAGTTCTTACTAATTGAGCGAAATTTTCACTATTGTAATAAGTTACACTATTTCTAATATTTTCAAAACTTCCTGCTGCAACGTAATCAGTAATTATATCACATATCTTTTCTATTTTATTACTTTCCCACTCTCCACTAAACTCTTTAAATCTAAGATTTGGTACTTTTTTCATTGTATTCGCCTCCTCTTATAGACCTAGTTCTTTTAAGTAAGATGATAGTTCTTCGTCGACTTGGGCGATTTCTCGGTCAATTTCTGCAATGCGTTGGCTGACGGCCTGTAAATCGACGGGCTCTTCCTCTTCAAATGTATCGACATAACGAGGGATATTTAAGTTGTAGTCATTTTCTTTGACTTCATCGAGTGTTGCCACATAAGAATATTTATCAATCATTTCACGATTTAAATACGTTTCGACGATTTTGTTCACGTGTTCTTCTGTTAAAACATTTTGATTTTTGCCTTTATCAAACTCATTGGACGCATCAATAAATAAAATATCTTCATTATGTTCACGGCATTTTTTGAACACTAAGATGACCGTTGGAATACTGGTTCCATAGAAAATGTTCGCCGGTAATCCAATGACGGCATCGAGGACGTTACGCTCCTCAATTAAATATTTACGAATGACCCCTTCAGCTGCCCCTCGGAATAAGACACCATGAGGGAGCACAACCGCCATCGTTCCTTTATCGTCTAACTGATAAATCATATGTTGAATAAACGTAAAGTCCGCTTTTGATTTAGGGGCTAGTTTTCCATACGCACTAAAACGTTCATCATCTAAAAACTTCGCATCCCCACTCCACTTCGCCGAATAAGGCGGATTGGCCACGATCGCCTCAAAACGTTCGTCTAAATGGTGCGGGTGCTCAATGGTATCATCGTTACGAATATCAAAATTCATGTAGTTCACGCCGTGTAATAACATGTTCATACGCGCTAAGTTATACGTCGTTGCCGTTAACTCCTGACCATAAAACTTACGAACATTCGCTTCACGCCCAACACGTAATAATAAAGAGCCTGAACCACACGTGGGGTCATACACATTCTTTAAGTCTTTTTTACCAGCCGTCACGATTTTAGCTAAAATTTTAGACACTTGTTGTGGCGTATAGAACTCTCCCGCTTTTTTCCCGGCATTCGCCGCAAACTGACCGATTAAATACTCATACGCATCCCCTAACACATCAATTTCGGAATTTTCATAAGCAAATGGGATATCAGCAATATCCGCTATCACCTTTGCGATTAACGCCGAACGACTTTTTACATCACGCCCGAGTTTTGAAGACGTTAAATCCATATCATCAAATAAATGGTCAAAATCTTGTTGACTTTCATGCCCAATCGTTGATTCCGTAATATTATTAATCGCCCCTTGCAACACTTCAATATCAAACGTACGCTCTTCAATTAACCGAAGTAACGATGAAAATAAGTACTTCGGTTCAATGAAATATCCGATATCACTAATTAACTCCTCCGATAGCGCCTCACGATACTCCTCATCTTGCCACGCCTCTTCATAACTAATTTCGTCTTCTTCTAATAACTTCGCCACCCGTTGCTCTACATTTTCCGATAAATAACGGTAAAAAATTAAACCTAAGATATAGTTTTTAAAATCATATGCCTCCATCGTTCCGCGTAACGTATTAGCAATCGACCATAAACGCGCATGTAAATCCGCCTGCTGTTGTTTTTGAATTTCACTCACTGTCATGCTATTTTTCCTCCTTCAACGTTCGAATCATCCATTCATTCATTAACTTTTCTTCTAATCTTTGTTTTTCAATCCATAGTTTTTTTCGCTGATGACCTAATCGGTAAACCGTTGCTATTTTCTCCTGAGTTGCGACGCCTGGGAGATCAATCGGTAATTCCCTTATTTTTTGCATCGATAAGGCTTGAAGACTTGAGCCTTGTCTTTCAACTGCTAACCGTCGTTGAATATCCGGATGCTCATTAAAATACCACGCCACATACTCGGGGCAAACCCCTTCGTGACATTCCAAATAAACAAAATTAATCGGAATCACGTACCCTTCATACGCATCTGTCACCACAAAGGCCCGAGGGGCCGTTAACCCAATCAAAACCATTCCGACCTTTGCTAGTGGAACTTCTCGAATATATCGATCACTCACTAAAACTTCTTGGCCTTCTACCTGTAAATGAGGGTCTACTGTTACCTTATTTAACTCTTGAATGGTAAACAATCGCCTTGGATAAGCTTTTTCATTCGGTTTTGCCTTAATACGAGCGAGCGTTGCTCCTATTGAGAGTTTACCCACTTCTTCTAGCTTCATACTTTTTCACCTGCTTTTCATACTAAAAGCATAACATATCACTCGAATAGTGTCAAAAGAAAAAGTGCTTTTGTTAAAAAAAGCACTTTTAATTATATTTATTCGTATGATCCACAATAAATTCTTTCACTTTTTTGACCTTACGTTTTTTAGCTAACAATTTATCGACGACAGCGTCCGAAATTTCTTGATGATTCAAAATACCCGCATACTGATACTCAGCCACAAATTCTTGAATGGTTTCCTCATTCAGGTTCACTTCCTCAGCAAAATATTTAACTTCTTCTTGTCGGGATTGTTCTTCAAACGCATAGTAAGCTTCGTCAATCGAATCTTCTGGCGACAACGTTGGAATCACTTTATTTAAGAAAGATTTTAATAAATCTACTTTTAGACGTAACTCCTCATTATCCGCTCGATCAAGTTCTGCTATAATCTCTTTAATATCTTCGTCACGCTGTTTTGTATCTGTTAAATCAATTTGACGAATCAAGTTCATGATATAGCTGACATTAAT
Source organism: Turicibacter faecis (assembly GCF_037076425.1). Lineage (NCBI taxonomy): Bacteria > Bacillati > Bacillota > Erysipelotrichia > Erysipelotrichales > Turicibacteraceae > Turicibacter > Turicibacter faecis. The sequence continues at coordinate 1,499,125 of NZ_AP028127.1, forward strand.
TTTATCGGTATGCATGATTTCAATACAAAAATCAAGATCGGCTAAAACAGACACCTTTTCTCCTTCGGCGCGTTTCACCTCATCATAAATTAAGAAATACTTACTTTTAAAATCTTGGTACGTCTGCTCGGAAATCCCCACCGTCTCTTCATTAAACTCAAACTCCGTAAAGGTCTCAAGTTTCACTAAAGCCTTGGAAAGTTCACGGAAACTTAAAATAAATTGCCGTTTTTCTTCCTCGGTTTGAAGCCCATCCACCTCTTGTGGCGATTTAACAAGCTCATACAAGCGATTTAACTCTGCCTCAAACAAATCTAAATAATAACTGTAACTTCGCATTAACACCGTATCTGTATTATTCGTATCCGAGAACAGGCGGATTGCATCATCCGTATTTTCTTTTAAATTACGATAGCAGACAATATTTCCATAAGGCTTCGTCGTTTTTTGCACGCGATTCGTTCGGGAATAAGCTTGCAATAAATCGTGATATTTTAAATTTTTATCAACATAAAGCGTATTTAACGTTTTCGCATCAAACCCTGTTAAGAACATATTCACGACTAATAAAATATCAATTTGAGCATTTTTCACCCGCTTCGAGACATCGGAAAAATAATTTGAAAACGTGTCGGTCGAATAATTCGTATGGAAAAGTTGATTATAATCAGCAATCATCCGCTCTAAACTATCGCGCGAATGTTCATCACGCCCTTCACTGTCTTCATTCGCTCCAAATGTAAAGATCCCTGCAATTTTGAGACGATGATCCATCGCTTTAAATGCATCATAATATTTAATTAACATCGGAATACTTTGCACCGTAAAAATCGCCGTATATTCACGATTACGCGTTTTAGCGTCATGATTTGCGATAATGTGTCGCGCGATTTCTTCAATACGCGTCTCATTCATAAAAACTTCATCCGTATTAATCGCATGAACCTTCGTATCATCCATTTCATCGTAATTTCCACGAATCGTATTAATATACTCGACCGAAAAACCAAGGACATTTTGATCATTAATCGCATCTTTAATTAAATAATGGTGCAAACACTTTTCAAAAAGATCAGCTGTTACCCGCCCGTCCTGACTCTTATTCTCTTCAAAACGTGGCGTTCCAGTAAACCCGAAATATTGTGCCTGATGAAAATGTTTATTAATGGCTTTATGCATATCTCCAAACTGAGAACGGTGGCACTCATCAATAATAAAAATCACTTTCTCATTCCGATACTGGTCCATAATTTTTTCATACCGCGGGGACTTCACCGCATTCGCCATTTTCTGAATCGTCGTCACGATTAACGGACGGTTAATATCTTTAATTTGTTGAACCAATTTATCCGTTTTATCCGTCGTATCCACAGAATCCGGTTCAAATTTATTAAACTCCTTAATCGTTTGACTATCTAAATCTTTACGGTCAACTAAAAAGAAGACTTTCTTAATCCCTGGTTCATTCGCCAAAATCTGACTGGCCTTAAATGAAGTTAACGTCTTCCCACTCCCTGTCGTATGCCAAATAAAACCATTATTATTTGTCTCAAGGGCACGTGTCACCAACGCCTCTACCGCATAAATTTGATAAGGCCGCATGACCATTAATAATTGATCCGTTTCATTAATCACCATATAACGCGCAATAATCTTCGAAATTTGACACTTTTCCAAGAACGTAAACGCAAAATCGCCCAATTGACTAATCCGCTCATTATTCACATTCGTCCAAAAGAACGTTTGACTATACATCAATTCCTTATCCGTATTGGCAAAATACTTCGTGTCAACCCCATTACTGATGACAAAGATTTGGATATAGCGGTAAAGACCTTGATAGGAATGCTTGCGATAACGATCAATTTGGTTAAACGCCTCCTTCATATCTAGTCCGCGTCGTTTCAACTCAATTTGAACAACGGGTAACCCGTTAATTAATACCGTTACATCGTAACGATTCGTATATTTTCCAACAACCGTCGTTTGAGCCGTCACTTGAAATCGATTTTTACACCAATGCAAGCAATCAAAAAATTCTAAGTAAATTTCAGAACCATCCTCGCGTTCAAGCACAAACTTATCCCTTAAAATTTTCGCACTCTGGAAAACACTCTTCCCTTCTACATGGCGCATGACGCGTTCAAACTCTTTATCCGTTAAAGGGACACCGCCCAATTTTGACTCATTATGGAGTGATAACTGCTTTCTAAAATTTGCGACTAACTGCTCTTCGTCCGCGATACTGACCTTTTCATACCCCAAATCGCACAATTGAGCAATCAATTGTTTTTCTAATTCTGCTTCGCTTTGATAAGACATCATCAAGCCCCCTTATTTTAATCGTCTCCCTTACCACCCACATCATCGCTAGATTGGCATAAGAGAAATTAAGCTTTTCTACATTAACTAACCTTTTTTTCAGTCACTTTATATTTAATATCGACAAAATAATAAAATTTACTCTAAATTCCTATTTATCCTTCACCTAAATAGGCCCTACCATAATTCTTATACTAGTGTACCACAAAAGTAATAAAAATTTAAGATTCCAGTGTTCTCTGCACCTTTTTAACCTCAAAAAAACAGGCTCACTCTAAAAAGTAGCCTGTTTTTCATCTTACGGTTGAAGCGGACACTCAAAAATAAAGGTTTCAAATTCCACGTTATAATCATCTGATAATCCTTCAAATACAAATCGAACGTCACCGCCATTTAAATCAATCGCCGGAAATGTCACAACCCCTTCAGAAACAACTCCAGGTAGGATATCATCACTGATTTGTTCATATTGAGCTTCCCAGTTTTCTTCGTAATCGTACTGTTTATTTCCTTGTTGCACCATCGAATTGTATGGATAGAACTGAATATTCGTTGAAGATTCATTTTCTATTTTTAAATATGCGCGTGTTTCACTTTTCGCAAATTCTACGCGTTCAAGCGTCATTTTATATCCATTCTGATTCAATTCTTGATTAAGTTCGACGGTCTTCATAGACGGAGCAAAAGCCGTTGCATAATCGACTTTCTCCACCTGTGTTGCTGCTACACCCGGCATCGTCATCGTTACTCCTAAAAGATTTTCTCCTTCAACTTCATCGCCAATCACACCTGTGACTCGAACAATATCGTCAATACTTACCTCCAAGTTTGGATCATCGATACTTACGAGCGTATTTCCATCATTTCCCCCATCAAGAATAAACACTTGCAAGTAAGTCCCATTCTTATCACGGGATGGTTCTGTAAAAACCTTACCATAAAACTCAACTCGGCGTCCCTTATAGTCCTTCGTATTCGTATAAATTTGTTGAAACTCTTCCGATGTTACAACAGGCTCTTCTGCCTTCTCTTTTTCTTCCTTTGAATGACCACATGCCGTAAAAAGCAATAAAGAAAGCACAACTGAAAAATATAACCATCTTTTCATTTTCACACCTCACTTGTATTACAATGCCATCAATCTATATTCTATGTTTTTTCATGGATACCTATCCCCTTTTTAAAACCTATTTCATCAAACAATTAAATTCTTTGAATAAATCCATGACCTATCTTCCATAATAAAAGGGTAGATACGGGATATCTAACATCTACATTGGGAATCTTCCCTGATTCCCACGCTAAAATATCTTTCACTGATAAAAAATTCACCTCGCCATGAGGTGAATTTTTTTATGGTTTATAAACGACCTGAAACTCTTCACACACGACGAGCATTTCCTCGTGAAATTGCAGTCCTATTTCTAAAAGTTCCTTAGAAAAAAATTCGTGATGAGCGCTGCGCCAAGATTCTAGCGATCGATCCTCTTCTCCTTCTTTAAAGGCGTGCTCCTCAGTTACTTCATTAAATGGAACGATGCTTACCTTCATCGTCTCCACGATACAAACAGCCTCCTCTCGGCCATTTAAAATAACGTTATAATCAGAAACTTGCGGTAACCGCTCCTCCCCTCTTTCATACCAAACATAAAGAGAACTCGTCGCAGTTTTTTGCCCTCTCATCACTAAATTAGCTAACTCATCCGCCTCCACGGCAAAGGCCCATGTCTGATAGTCATCTCCCGCCTCCTGATTCAATGAGTGATAACTCTCCCATAATTCCTCATGCGTCATTCCATCCCCCTCTTTCAAATAAAAAAAGACTTCTAATCACGTTCATTAGAAGTCTTTTTCCTTATATGATTCCTTGTATTAGGACTTTTATCAAAGTGGCGCGCCTGGCAGGAGTCGAACCCACAACCCTCTGATCCGAAGTCAGATGCTCTATCCAATTGAGCTACAAGCGCTAATTAAATTATCAATTTCCTTACATTTATGATTATATCGCTTTTTTTTCCTTTGGTCAACCCATAATCCCTATTTTTTTAAAATCTTCGGTTGAGGGTTTACCTTTTTAAAAGCCCTCGAATTGATCGAGGGACTTTGAATCTTCACTTATTTTTTCTTCAGCTGCGTTTGATAAACGATCTGACACCCTAACTTCCTTGGAATTAATCGATTCAAAAACAATAACACACGATTTGAATACCCAGGAATAATCAGAGTCTTCCCCTTCATCCATTCGTAATAGGCATACTTCGCCACCTCATGTGCAGTCGGCACCTTCATTGCAGATTTTGCTACCTTGATCTTTGCCCGCTGCTGAAACCCTGTGTCAACAGGGCCTGGGCAGAGGGCACTTACAACAACCGATGACCCTTTCGCCTCTAACTCCTTCGTAATCGCCTCCGTCAGCTGCAACACGTACCCCTTACTCGCATAATACGACGCCATCAATGGGCCAGACTGAAAAGCCGCGGTTGACGCCACGTTTAACAAATAGCCGCGATCCTGTGCGACAAATCGTCTTAAAAACAGCTTGCTCAAATAATGAACGCTCTTAATATTCAAATCAATCATATTAAATTCATCTGAAATATCTAATTCTAAAAACTCTCCGTATAACCCATACCCCGCATTATTGACTAAACCAATGACGTCGTAGGCTAAACACGCCTCATACAATCGACAAACCTCATCGGGGTTCGAAAGATCCATTGGCATCACCACAACCTGGCATCCTGCATATTTCTCCATCCTTTCTTTTAACGTTTCCAATAAAGATTGACGTCTGGCTACTAATATTAATGAATGCCCTTCACGGGCGAGTACTTCACACATTGCCTCCCCAATACCTGAGGAAGCGCCCGTCACAACAAAATACGCCATCAACCATTCACTCCTCCAAAGAAAAAGGCAAAACTCTTTTTTCCTAAGTTTTGCCTCTTCCCTCTATTTTTTTTCACTCGTTTTCGCTAAAATTTCAATGGCTCCTTTAGCTGCTTGCTGTTCCGCTTCTTTTTTCGTTTTACCCATTCCACGACCGAGTGTAATTTCATCTAATAAAACAGCCGCTTCAAATAAACGGTTATGCGCAGGTCCGCTTTCTGATACAATTCGATATTCAATCGCCTTTTTAGAATCAGCTTGAACCAGTTCCTGTAACGTGCTCTTATAATCAAAAACATGCATCACAGTTCCTTTTTGATACGCCTCATGAATAATCTCATGCACAAATGGATAGACAACATCCATTCCTAGGTCTAAGTAGATAGCGCCTAAGAAGGCCTCAAAAGCATCGGCTAACACCGTTGGACGTTCACGACCTCCTGAGTTCTCTTCCCCACGACCGAGTAACATTAATTGTCCAATATTAAGTTTACGTGCGTAAGATTCTAAAGACGGCTCACAGACTAATTGGGCCCTGATCTTCGTCATTTCCCCTTCAGATAACGCAGGTTTCAAATTAAATAAATAATTAGATACCGTTAGTTCTAAGACCGCATCACCTAAATATTCTAAGCGTTCATTATCTTCAATCTTATAACGACGATGTTCGTTCACATATGATGAATGCGTAAAGGCTTGACAATAACGATCAAGTTGTTTAAAAGGTATCTTATTTTCATTTAAAAACTCCGTTAATTGATCTAAATACGCCATACAATCTCACCTCCATTCAATGTGAAGTAATTATAACCTTTTTCCTGTTATTTCTCAAGCCATTCAAATCAACATCACAAAATTCGACGAAAATAGAATCTATTTTCGTCGAAGAAATTGATTAATTTGATTTTAACGCTTCACTAATTTTATGAACGACGTCTTTGGATACCGTTTCACGTGCCTGACGAATGGCATTCATTAACGCCGTAGCATCTGATGATCCGTGTGCTTTAATAACTGGAGCCGATACCCCTAATAAAATTCCGCCTCCAACTTCAGATGCATCCATGCGTTTTTTAATACGAGAAATTGCCGGTTTTAATAACAACGCTCCAATTTTTCCACGCGTCGTTGATAAAAACTCTTCTTTAATTAACGATAATAATGATTTTGAAGTTCCCTCAACCGATTTAAGAGCGATATTTCCTGAATAACCATCTGCCACAATAATATCGACCTCTCCTGCAATCATGGTTTTCCCTTCCATGTTTCCAACAAAATTAATCGATGGGTCCGCTGAAATAAGGGCAAATGCTTCTTTTTGTAAATCTGTTCCCTTTCCATCTTCTGTTCCAATGTTCAATAGGGCAACCGTTGGATTTTGAATATGCATCACCTCACGTGCATAAATAGAGGCAATTTTAGCATTTTGATATAAGTATTGTGGTTTCGCATCGCTCGTTGCTCCAGCGTCACATAAAATCGTATATTTGTTCTTTTTAATCGTTGGCATTACCGGTGCTAATGCCGGACGCTCCACTTCTTTTAAACGCTTCACCACTAAGGTTCCCGCTGCAATTAAAGCCCCAGTTGCTCCAGCCGAAACAACTGCATCAATCGCCCCCGTTTTTGCATCCTTACATGCACGCACCATCGATGAGTCTTTGAATTTGCGGATAGCCATCGCTGGGTCTTTAATATCCATTGGAATCACCTCTTCACAATGAACGATTTGAATTCGATCATGAGGCTCCTTCATAAATTTAAGAATTTCAGATTCAATTCCATATAAATAGACTTCAATATCATCAAACTTTTTAACGGCTTGATATGCGCCTAATACTGTTTGCTCAGGTGCAAAATCGCCACCCATCGCATCTAATCCGATTTTTATCATGTACCTATCCACCTATCTCTTTATTTTTACTTATAATTATAAGCTATTTCTTCCTAAAAAGAATCCCTTTTTAGTCAAATTGATGCATTTCATTGGCCACGGTCTCTTGAATATAATCACGTAACCCCAAAAATTCGTTATTATATAAAAATTCATCCGAGCTCACTAATGCATAAGCATCCTGCATCGCTACTTCTAGTATGTTGTAGTCTTCGACTAAGTCAGCCATTTTAAATACCGGTGCCCCTGATTGTTTCTCACCAAAAAAGTCTCCCGGTCCTCTGAGTTTCAAATCAGCCTCTGCAATCTCAAAACCGTCCGTCGTTGACGTCATGATTTTAAGGCGCTCTAAGCTCTGTTCATTTTTAATATCACTCATCAATAAACAATACGCCTGCTCACTTCCACGACCGACGCGACCTCTTAATTGGTGGAGTTGTGAGAGTCCAAATCGATGCGCATCGTAAATGAGCATCAAGTTCGCATTTGGCACATTAACTCCGACTTCAATAACGGTCGTTGAAACTAAAATTTGCGAACGATTTGCGACAAAGTCTTCCATCACAGCATCCTTTTCAGCTTGTGAGAGTCGTCCATGCATTAATCCAACTTTTGCCTTACCTAAAAAGTGATGCTGCCATAATTGATGAACTTCAACTGCATTTTGAACATCGAGTGCTTCTGATTCTTCGATCAGTGGGGTAATGACGTAGGCTTGTTGGCCGTGGTCTAAAATGGTTTTTTGAATAAAGTCTAAGGCGCGATCGAGTTTAGCGCTATCGATGAGAAAGGTCTCGACGGGTTTTCGGCCTTGTGGCATCTGGTTAATGATGGATACATCCATGTCTCCAAATGCTGAAATCGCCAACGTCCTTGGAATCGGGGTTGCTGTCATCATTAAAACATCAACAACGTCTCCTTTTTCACGAAGCATCTTTCGTTGATTCACTCCAAAGCGGTGTTGTTCATCCGTAATGACAAGCCCAAGATTATGAAAAACAACGTCTTGTTGGATAATCGCATGGGTTCCGACAATGAGGTCGATGTCTCCCGAGGCCAACTTGGCTAAAATTTCACGGCGACGTTTTCCTTTTACGGAACTGCTTAAAAATTCAATTTGGAATTCTTCATAAGGTTTAAATAAGTCAACGAGGGATTTAAAGTGTTGTTGGCCTAAAATTTCAGTTGGAACCATTAATGCCGTTTGGTATCCTGAGAGCATCACCATTAGTAGGCTAATTGCAGCAACGACTGTCTTTCCGGATCCAACGTCCCCTTGCAGTAGACGATTCATTCGACTCCCAAGCTTTAAGTCCTCTTTAATTTCTTGTAGTACCTTTTGTTGAGCATCCGTGAGTGTAAACGGAAGGTTTTTTATAAAGGTTTCGACCCGCGTTTCATCAAAAACTTTCTCAGCTCCTTGGCGTTCGATTTTTGTCTGATAACGTAAATATTGTAATTTAAGTTGAAATTTAAGTAATTCCTCATATTTAATCCGACGTTTAGCCTGACGAACCTGTTCTTTATTTTGAGGAAAGTGAGAGAATAAAACCGCCTCCTCCGCCGATATGAGTCGATATCGCATTCGGATTTCATGAGGTAAGTCATCATTCAATGACGCCCCATAGGTATCATACGCCTCTTTTAAAATTTTTTTAAATGTTTTAACGGGGATTTCTTTTAAGGAGTAGATGGGTTCAATTTTTTTACCATCTACGGTTCCTAGTTTTATATCCGTCGCCGTAATCACTTTCCGTCCGAGATCCCATTTCCCTGTCACTGTGACAAGTGTATCGAGTTTTAGTTGATTTTTTAAAAACGTTCGATTAAAGATGACTACCTTCACGATTTCTTGGTTGACTAACACATTAAAGCTTAATCGCGACTTCATCTTTCCGTAATACTGCACCTGACACGCCGTCACAACCTTACCTAAAACGGTAATTTTCTCTTCATGCATGGCACGGTGAATATCGATCAACTCAAAGCTATCATAGCGGTAAGGAAAATACTCTAATAAATCCTTGACGCTTTCGATTTTTAAATGCTGTAGTTTTTCAAGAAGAGACGGCCCTACCCCTTTAACTTTTCCAACTGGAACCGTAGCTAGTGACATCTCATCACACCCTTTCTATCCTCGGTGAACAAATTTATTGAACAAACGTTCTTTAAATCTTATTTTATCACAATTTTCTTCATTCGCTCTACCTCCGACAAAATTTTATCTCTTTTATAGCTTTTCTTGTTTTCAATGATGACACCATTGAAGCGTTAGCCTCTCCATCATAAGAATAACCTCCTTTAACTCTAACTAAAAAGACTCTCCCTTAGCTGCGAAGCATTCACTTATGCATACATTCCCCATTCTTCCCATCATAACTCTTCATACTACTTATAAAAACAAAAAAAGATGAGAATATTCATTCTCACCTTTTTTAATTATTCAACTGAAATAATATATGAATAAACAGGTTGTTGTCCGTTAAAGATTGTTACTTCCACATCGTCATATTTATTCTCAATGTATTCTGCTAATTCATCAGCTTCATCTTCATCGACACCTTCACCATAAAGAATTGTAACAATTTCGCTGTCTTCATCAATCATTTTATCGGCTAAAGCGCAGGCACTTTCAAAACGTTCTGGAACAGAAATCACAATATCTTTGTCTAAAATTCCGATAAAGTCATTTTGTTTAATGTCAACACCGTTCATTTGTGTATCGCGAACCGCGTATGTGACTTGTCCAGATTTAACTTCTTTAATTGCCGCTGTCATCTCTTCCTCATTATCTTCAATCGGTGCATTTTCATTAAACATCATTAATGCCGTATATCCTTGAGGAATCGTTTTTGAAGGCACAACAACAACATTTGCATCTTCTGTTACATCTTTAGCTTGATTTGCCGCCATAATGATATTACTGTTATTCGGTAAAATGATAATGTTCTTCGCATTCAACTCTTTAATTGCCGTTAAGAAATCTTCTGTTGAAGGATTCATCGTTTGTCCACCTTCAATCACGTAATGGCACCCTTGTTCTTCAAATAACTGTTTAACACCTTCACCAGCAACAACTGAAATAATTCCATACTCAGCTTTCTCTGCTTTTGCAACCGGAGCGTTTTGACCAATGATCTCATTATGTTGCTCCGTCATATTTTCAATTTTTAATTTCACGAATTCACCGTGTTTTTGTGCTAAATTCAACGCATCCCCTGGTGTTAAGGTATGGACATGCACTTTAACGATATCTTCATCTTGCACCACGACAATTGAATTCCCTAACTTTTCTAATCGTCCACGGAAAACATCTTCTTTAAATGGTCGACGTCCTTCCTCTAAACGAATGATGAATTCTGTACAATATCCAAACTCGACTTCCTCACTTGATAAAGCCGTTTGAGCAGCCTCTTGTGTGGTTGTCTGTTCTTCTAATGCGATTGTTTCTCCTTTTAATGCTTTTAAGAAACCTTCAATAATATAAAGTAATCCTTGCCCACCACTATCAACAACACCAACTTCCTTTAAAACCGGAAGTAATTCTGGTGTACGATTTAACGACGCTTGCATTTCATCAACCACTAACTGATAAAGAGCCTCCATTGTTTCAACTGTTTCATAATTAGCAACTGCTGCCTCTGCAGATTCGCGTGCAACCGTTAAGATTGTTCCTTCAATAGGCTTCATAACTGCCTTATATGCCGTTTTTACACCACTTTCTAATGCCATCGCAACTTCTTCAATATTTGCTTCGTCCTTCCCCTCAAGTCCTGTCGCAAACCCTCTAAATAACTGCGATAAAATAACTCCTGAATTTCCACGTGCACCCATTAATAATCCACGAGATAATACTTTAGCAACCTTTCCGACTGAGGCTTCATTTAAGGCAAGTAATTCTTTAGCCCCTGCCGTCATCGTCATGCTCATATTCGTTCCCGTATCACCATCTGGAACAGGGAACACGTTAAGTTGGTCAACATATTTAGAATGATTCGCTAAGTTATTAGCCCCGTTAATTACCATTTGTTTAAATACGATTCCATTAATCTGTTGTAACGACATGTTCAATACTCCTCCTAGCGATCTAAACCTTTAACTCCTTGTACAAACACATTAACTTCTTTAACGTGTTCACCGAAAGTTTTTTCGATCACATATTCTACCTTCTTCTGAATTTCAAAACATACTTCTGATACTTTAATTCCGATTCCAACAATAACATATAAATCTACAATTAATTTATTATTTTCATCTGCGCGAAGTGTAACACCTTTACTATAGTTTTCCTTTCCTAAAACAACGGCTAATCCATCTTTAACTAAATTTTTTGAAGCCATCCCCACAACACCATAACATTCCGTTGTTGCATTCCCAATGACTGTTGAAAGAGCCTCTCTTGAAATATCAATTCGACCATATTCATTTTTAATTTGGACTGTCATCTGCGACAAACCTCCCTCAGCGCTTTATTCTTAACTTCAATTTTACTATATATTATACACATTGACAAATATAAAATGCCCCTAAAGCCAGGTAAAACCACTTTAACATGACTATTATCCGCAATTATTTCAAAAAAACTTGCTAATCAACAAAAAGTATGATAAATTTATAGGAGTCTCAGATATGAATGTGAAGTAAGGAGGTTTTTACTAATGGCTCGTGTTTGTACAGTAACTGGACGTCGTACTAAAACTGGTAATGCTCGTTCACACGCTATGAACGCTTCAAAACGTACTTGGAAGTCTAACGTTCAAAAAGTTAAAATCTTAGTTAACGGTAAACCTAAAAAAGTATACGTTTCTGCTCGCGCATTAAAATCAGGAAAAGTAGAACGCGTTTATTAATAACATAAAAAAGGTTATCTCTTATGAGATAGCCTTTTTTATGTTATTAACCATCTTATTCTATCCAAATTCTTGTTTTTTCCGTTTGGGTTAAAATATTCACAAAATCGCCCAGCGCTTTTTTTTCGATAAATAGAAGTAATTGATCATAGTCAATATCAGCATATTTTAAAAGCTCCTGTTTAACCACCTCAATTTTTAAAACCGAACTCGCTAATGAAACAGGAATTCGAAAGGTCATCAAACTTTCTGTTTCCTCGAATTGATTGATATTAATATTTAAATATCGATACGTTTGTCCATTTATGCTCTCATAACTTTGTTCAATTGTTTTAATCAATTGTTGGGCCTGCTCGGCCGTAATGATCCGACGCTCGACCATTTTTAAAATTTTAATTAATTCCTCACTCTTCATAAGGCCCCCCTTATTGTGTGATGATACGGACTTGGATTTCTTCCGATTGTAACCGAAAAACTTCAATTGGCGGATAGTCTGCCATTAACTCAACAATTTCTTTTAAGTGTCTTAGAATTTGTGACTTCTCCTCCTTTGTTAACGGATTTGTTGATTCCCCTTGTTCAAAAGTAATAAAAGGGGCACATAGTTTTAAAAAAGGGGTAACAAATTTCAAAGAAACAGCGGGTAATAAAATTTTTTTCCCTCGATGAGTCACTAACAATTTAATTTTACAGGCGCTTTGCTTCTTTAATTTAGTGCCTCGTTCTATCTCCTTAATTGCTTGTGGAACATTTAATTGGCCGGATTCTATCTTTTCTAGTACCGCTAAATAGTTCAAGGCTCATCCCCCTCTCTCCCCTTCATCTCCCTATATTGTATTCAAAAAAACATTTAAAAATTATGTAAAAATAAAAACTACCCGTCAAACGGGTAGTTTTCTCCAGGGCTATAAGCCCTGATTACCGGCTAGCGTCTCAAGGCGCTAGCTTTCACTTTGTTCAAGCTACTTGCCATTGCCACCTTTGCTCACCCCTAAAGGAGTGTTCGTTCTACTGGCTACCCCTTAAAGGGGTCTTCATATTCTTTTACACTTAATTTATCCATCGCAATATCATGCTTTTCCTGATCCTGAATATATTTCCTTATCGTTGCCTCATTTAGGCCAACCGTACTGACATAATATCCTTCTGCCCAAAAATGCCGATTTCCAAATTTGTATTTCAAATTTGCATGTTTATCAAACATCATCAATGCACTCTTTCCTTTCAAATATCCCATAAAACTAGATACACTCATTTTAGGTGGAATACTTACTAACATATGTACATGATCTGGCATTAAATGCCCTTCAATAATTTCAACTCCTTTATAGGCACAAAGTTGTTTTAAAATATCTCTTATACTTGTTTTATATTGATTATATATTATTTTTCGTCTATACTTAGGAGTAAACACAATATGGTATTTGCACATCCATTTTGTGTGCGATAAACTATTTGTTTGATTCGCCATAAAAATCACCTTCTCTTCTAAAATAGTAGCTTGAACAACTCTATTATAGGAAAAAAGGTGATTTTTTAATGGAGTTATAAACTTTTATTCGCCACCCGCATAGCGGGTGGTTTTATGTTTCACACGCTTTGCGTGTTCAACAGACTAAAGTCTCTAATAAAAACTACCCGTCAAACGGGTAGTTTTCTCCAGGGCTATAAGCCCTGATTACCGGCTAGCGTCTCAAGGCGCTAGCTTTCACTTTGTTCAAGCTACTTGCCATTGCCACCTTTGCTCACCCCTAAAGGAGTGTTCGTTCTACTGGCTACCCCTTAAAGGGGTCTTCATATTCTTTTACACTTAATTTATCCATCGCAATATCATGCTTTTCCTGATCCTGAATATATTTCCTTATCGTTGCCTCATTTAGGCCAACCGTACTGACATAATATCCTTCTGCCCAAAAATGCCGATTTCCAAATTTGTATTTCAAATTTGCATGTTTATCAAACATCATCAATGCACTCTTTCCTTTCAAATATCCCATAAAACTAGATACACTCATTTTAGGTGGAATACTTACTAACATATGTACATGATCTGGCATTAAATGCCCTTCAATAATTTCAACTCCTTTATAGGCACAAAGTTGTTTTAAAATATCTCTTATACTTGTTTTATATTGATTATATATTATTTTTCGTCTATACTTAGGAGTAAACACAATATGGTATTTGCACATCCATTTTGTGTGCGATAAACTATTTGTTTGATTCGCCATAAAAATCACCTTCTCTTCTAAAATAGTAGCTTGAACAACTCTATTATAGGAAAAAAGGTGATTTTTTAATGGAGTTATAAACTTTTATTCGCCACCCGCATAGCGGGTGGTTTTATGTTTCACACGCTTTGCGTGTTCAACAGACTAAAGTCTCTAATAAAAAAATAGTTGTCGATTAATTCGACAACTATTTTTAGTGTTTCTTGAACACATTCATAATACTTTGAATAATAACACTGATCCATTTTGGTAGTTTGATTGTATAGAATCTCATCTTTATCCGCTCCCCTAATCAAAGATGTTAATTACTGTACACTATATGAGGGGAAAAATAGAGATATGACTAAAAGTTAATCACAACTCGAAATCATTAATAAATAACCCGATTCAAATTTTACTTGATAGTCTGCTCCAAGTGTTTCATTACTAATACATCGAATATCATCCTGCGCTAATGTATAGTTTACGAGTGGGTATTTAACGTTTTTTAACGTAAGATGAGTCACTGTTGATTCTAATGCAAAAAAGGAAAGGTATTTAAAAGCAGTTGCCTCTAAGTGATGCTCTCCCTTAGAAAGAACCGTCAACCTATTTTTCTCACCAACAAGTTGAACGTAAAGCCCCTTCTTGACAAACTGAAGTAATAATCGAATATTGGCTAATGTATGATCAATGCGTCCTCCTAGCGCTCCATAAAGAGTCACTTCCGACGCTCCTCGCTGCAAAGCTAGATTTAATGCAGCCTCAGTGTCTGTTTCATCCTTTTCGCAAGGAAGATGAATAAGCTCCCTTGTAGCTTGAGAAACTGCATCATATTCTTCGGGTGTCACGGAATCAAAATCTCCGATTGCTAAATCCGGTGAAATTCCCCGTTCAAGCAGATGAAAGGCTCCACGATCCACCCCTATAATAAACTGATCTGCTAATGCCTTTTCATCTAAATATAATTCATGAGAACCACAGATAACGGCGACTTTCATGGGCCATTAACCTTTGATCTGTTCGATGGCAACGCGTCGATTTGGGGCATTAAATACCGCTGAACCCGCGACAACAACATCGGCCCCAGCTTCCTCACATAAGCGAGCTGTCTGTTCATTTACCCCACCATCAACTTCAATTAAGAAAGATAACTCTAACTTTTTGCGCCATTCATTTAAAATCGCAATTTTATTTAATGCCTCAGGAATAAATGTTTGCCCTCCAAAGCCTGGATTAACAGACATAATTAACACCCAATCTACCTCATGTAAGACGTGTTTAATCATCTCAAGTGGCGTGTGAGGGTTTAAGACGACACCGCATGCCATTCCATTTTGTTTGATTAATTGTAAAGTACGATGTAAATGGCGACATGCCTCCACATGTACCGTAATAATATCCGCCCCAGCTTCTTTGAAATCTTGAATAAATAAATCAGGATTTTCAATCATTAAATGAACATCAAAAGGTAATGACGTATGAGGACGTAAGCATTTAATTAGACCCGGTCCTAATGTAATATTCGGTACAAAGTGACCATCCATTACGTCAATATGAATATAATCAGCTCCAAGCTGTTCCACACATTGGACTTCCTCCGCTAATTTTGAAAAATCAGCAGCTAAAATTGAAGGTGCAAGTTTTAACATCGGTTCGACTCCTTTATTCCTTAATACTTCGGTTTACGGCTTTTAATTTCTGTCAAGAATTGTAGATAATTTTCGTATCTTGTTGGCAATATCTCTCCTACCTCAACCGCTTCCTTTACCGCACAACGCGGCTCATTGACGTGTAAGCATCCTCTGAACTTACAATCTTGTGATCGTTGGTAAAATTCAACAAAACACTCTGATAAATCATTAGGTTCTAATTGGTCTAAGTCTAACGAACTAAATCCCGGCGTATCTGCAATTAATCCATCACTTAATTTATGAAGTTCGACATGCCTTGTCGTATGTTTTCCACGTCCTAACGCTTTCGAAATTTCATTCACCTGAATATTTAGTGTTTGATCCATTGAATTTAATAACGATGACTTCCCAACTCCTGATTGACCACAGATGACGACAATCTGATTGCGAATCAGATCCTTAATCCCATCTAACCCAAACTGTTGTTTCGAGGAAGTTTCAATGACTTGATAACCAATTTCTCGATAATACTGAATGATTGGCGCAATTAAAGATTGCTCCTCAGACGTTAACAAGTCCATTTTGGTCAAAACGATAATAGGTTCGATTTGATTCGCTTCAATAACAGCTAAAAAGCGATCCAAGAGTTTAGGACTAAAGTCAGGTTCTTTTACCGAAAAAACGACTAATGCCAAATCAACATTTGCAATGGGTGGACGAACCAACTCATTTTTACGGTTTAAAATCTCCATGACATACCCATTCCCATCGGGCTCTACAGTAAAGTGAACAGAATCACCAACAAGCGGAGTAATTTTCTTTTTTCGAAATAATCCACGACTTCGACATTGAATCAGTTCTTTCGTCTGTAAATCTTCAACGTAATAAAACCCGCTTAATGCCTTTAAAATAATTCCTTTTTTCAAACTATCACCTTCTAAATGATGAAACGATTTCATCATTTTTCTTTGTTGTCTATTCTTTCTTATTTGTTTTCTTCTTTTCCTTTTCAGGCTCTTTTGCCACATAAAGGGTTACATTCGATTTAACCTTCACACGTGTTCCTACGGCTGGTGAAGTTTTAAAAATATCCCCGTCTTCATATTCCTCGTCTTCAATATAAATCACTTTTCCATATTTCAGATTCAGTTTTTTCAATTCTTGTTCTGCTTCTTTTAACGTCTTTTGGGTAACATCTGGGATATAAACCTCTGCAACTTTACTATGCGCTGGATGGTAAATAATAATAAAGTAAAGTAACATTGCACCGGCTAAGAAAATAGAAAATGAAACTAAAATGGCTGAATTTAAGAAACCAAACTTCTTTCCGGTATTGGTTTTTCGTCGCCTTTTAGTTTTTTCTGTTGGCTGCTTCGCCATTTTTTCCGATACCTCCTTTTTAAGGTCCGTCATCACCATCGTTTTTTCAAGATCTTCCTCTTGTAAATCAGTGAGTAGAGGTTCATCAACACGATCCATTTGCAGTGCTGAACGTAAACTGACAAGCAATTCATCTACACTACGATAACGTTCACTCGGTTGTTTTGATGTACAACGGCTAATAATATTATCTAGACTATTTGGCAATTGATCGTTCACTAATTTAATAGATGGCATCTCTGCTTCTAAATGCTGTAACGCGATATTAACGGCTCCCTCTCCTTTAAAAGGAACATCGCCCGTCAGTAACTCATATAAAATGATCCCTAACGCATAAATATCTGAGCGCTCTGTAGCTAAATTACCACGGGCTAATTCTGGTGCTAAATAATGCACTGATCCCATAATGGTATTCGTTTGAGTAATATCGGCCTCGTTACTTGAGAGTGCAATTCCAAAGTCAGTAATTTTTACAACCTGATCCTCTGTAATCATAATATTTTGTGATTTTAAATCACGATGAATAATCTTATTTTGGTGAGCGTATAGGACCCCTTCCGCCAACTGGGTCATGACATGAATCGCAGTTTGTGGATCCAGTGCCCCATGCTCACGCAAATAGTCTTTTAATGTTTTACCATTAACATACTCCATGACAATAAACGGTTGTTGTTTATAATCACCCACGGTATAAACATGAACAATATTCGGATGATCTAAATTAATCACCTGAGCCGATTCGCGTTTAAACCGTTTAATAAACCCCTCATCTTTTGACAATTCATAACGCAACATTTTAATTGCTACGTGTCTTTTTAACGTACGATCGTACGCTAAATAAACATTAGCCATCCCCCCATCGCCAATTAACATTTTAATGTCATAGCGTGAATTAATCGTTGTTCCGATTATCATAAAGCTTCACTCCCTTCAAGACGTTCACATAAGGCAATCGATATATTATCTTTTCCGCCCTTTAAATTCGCCATTTCAATCATTAAATTAACTTTTTCTTCTGTTGATTTATCTTGACTTAAAATCCCAAAAATCTCATCATCATCCACCATTGAGGTCAAGCCATCTGTACAAAGTAAAATGGCGTCTAAATTATAATGTTCAAGAACAAGATAATCAAACTTGACATCCTTATTTACCCCTAAAGCATTCATAATAATATTACGATGCGGATGATTTTTAGCTTCTTGTTCCGATAGTTTTCCTTCATCCACTAATTTGCGGACAAACGTATGATCTTTTGTAATCTGTCTTAGTCGTTGATGTGATAAAAGATACGCTCGACTATCTCCAATATGCGCTAATGCGATAAAGGATTTCGTCATCACTGCTACAATTGCTGTCGTTCCCATCCCATGTGAAAGTTGGTGATCGGCAATATACGTCAAAATTTCTTGATTAATTTGATTTAATAGTTGCTTTAACCATTTCCTTAATTCTTCAGGATCCTCAAACTTTAATTCTTCGTCAAAGTGATTACTAATCGTATTAATGACCATACCACTTGCTACCTCGCCCGCAGCATGGCCCCCCATCCCATCAGCAATCACCATCATCGAACAATGTTGGTTTTTATATCCTTTAACAGCATCTTCATTGTGTGGTCGGACTTTTCCGACATCCGTCTTATAACACACCTGATCAAACATTTTACAAGGCCCCCTCTTTAGCTCTTAATTGGCCACACGCCGCGTCGATATCACTTCCTAATTCACGGCGTACTGTCGCATTAATTCCTCGCTTTTTCAATGTCTTTTCAAATTGTTCAATATGCTCAACTGGTGTCCGGTCAAATCCACGTTCTGGAACATAATTGACCGGAATTAAATTCACATGACAATTCATTCCTCTTAATAAATCGGCTAACTTTTGCG
This sequence comes from Turicibacter faecis, assembly GCF_037076425.1. Lineage (NCBI taxonomy): Bacteria > Bacillati > Bacillota > Erysipelotrichia > Erysipelotrichales > Turicibacteraceae > Turicibacter > Turicibacter faecis. Next base: position 1,518,193 of record NZ_AP028127.1, read on the forward strand.
CACACTCCACCGTATCATTTACATTTTTTATTAACCCATACTCAAAGGTAATTCGACGATTGGTTTCATTAACATAAAATTTAGCCGCTTCCATTAACTTTGCCAACGGATACGCACGGTTAATTGGCATGAGCTGAGAACGCATCTCATCCGTTGGGGCATGAAGCGAAATCGCAAATGAAACCTGCGGATGGTGTTTAGCAAAATCATAAATTTTAGGAACGATCCCGCTTGTCGAAACGGTAATATGACGCGCCCCAATATTTAATCCTTGCTCCGCGTTTATAATTTCAATAAATCGCGTCAAGTTCTCATAATTTTCAAATGGTTCACCAATTCCCATCACGACGATATGGCTAACACGTCCCTCTGATTGGTCGAGGTACTGTTGAACACGTAAAACTTGGGCAACAATCTCACCCGCTTCTAAATTTCTTTTTAAACCGCTTAACGTTGATGCACAAAACTTACATCCAATGCGACACCCTACTTGCGTAGTCACACACACTGAATAGCCGTAATGATGGCGCATTAAGACCGTCTCAATCAAGTTTCCATCCGACAACTCAAAAAGAAACTTTGTTGTTCCGTCACTTGCTACCTGCTTTTTACGTTCTGAAAGAGTTGTAAAATCAAATGTCTTACTTAGTAACTCTCTTAAGTCCTTCGGTAAGTTATTCATTTCATCAATGGACTGTACTCTTTTTTTATAGAGCCAATCAAAAATTTGCTTGGCACGAAATTTAGGTTGCTTTTGATTGACTAACCACGTTTGCCAATCCTCAATATCTAAACTAAAAATGGACTTAAACTCCATCCAATCACCACCATTTCTACTAAATTCATCATCTATTGTTCACCCTTAAATTAAATGGAACATCCCTTATTTCTTATTATTCACCAAAAAATATCATTTAATCGATGATTCTTCTATCCCCTTACGCCTTTCTTTTTAAACAGGCGATAAAAAATCCATCGGTTTGATAATCGCCAGGAAACAGTTGAACCATTCCATTTTTTGTTTGAGCGGCTAATACTTCAGGTAATCGAGAAACTAAGGTTTGATCGAGTTCAAACTCCGGATGTTTATTTAAAAACCATTCAACACGTTTATCATTTTCCTTACGATTAACCGTACACGTACTATAAACCAGCGTTCCCTGCACCTTTACTAAAGGAGCGACCGCTTCTAAAATATTTTCTTGGATTTTAACAATCTCATCTAAATCTGAGGGTTTCTTCGTTAATTTAATTTCTGGATGTCTTCTTAAAATTCCAAGTCCTGAACATGGGGCGTCAACCAGAATGGCATCAAAACTCTCTTTGTCGTAACATTCATTCAACTTTGTTGCATCTTGAAGCGATGTCACAACATTCGTCAATCCTAAGCGTTTGACGTTCTCTTCAATCAATTTAAGTTTGTGCTCATATATATCATGGGCATAGACCTTACCAGTTTGCCGCATCATTTCAGCAATATGTGTTGTCTTCCCACCAGGGGCCGAACAAGTATCTAATACTCTCGCATGGTGTTTAGGTTTTAACGCGCGAGCGACGAGCATCGATGCTTCATCTTGTACATAAAACCATCCTTGCTTAAAGGTTTGAGTCTTAAGCGGATTCCCTTTTAAAACGATGAGAGCGTCCTCACTTAAATATCCCTCTTTGCATTCCACGCCTTCAGCTTGTAACCTTTGCTTCAACTCCTCGCGTGTTCCACGAACAGCATTGACACGAATCGCCATTTTCACCCGCTCATTATTAGCGCGGGCCATCTGTTGTGTTTTTTCTTGACCGAATTGTTTACTCCAAAGTTTAATGAGCCAAAGGGGATGTGACGTTTCAATGGCTAGTCTCTGTGTTTCGTCCTCTATCGTATCAAGGCTCGCCAAAGGAGAGCGCGTCATTTCACGTAAGATTGCGTTCACTAATTTTCCATGAAACTGTCCACCACGTTTCTTCGCAATAGCTACCGCCTCAGAAACCGCCGCATGCTCTGGGACTCCGTCTAAAAATAACATTTGATAAAGCGTCATTTGAATTAAAATACGCACCCATGCTTTCACTTTCCCTTTAAAAAAAGGAGCTGCATAAAAATTCAATAACTGTTCATTTTGCAATGTCCCATAAACTAATTCTGCCATAAAATTTTTATCTTGCACCGTTAAGTCATTTTTTTCAATTTTATCATTTAGGGCATGATTACTATAGGCCTGGTTAACTAAAATATCCGTTAACGTCTGTAAGGCTAGCTCACGAGCATTTGCCATAATACCACTCCGTTCTCCTGCATTCTTGATGTTTATAGAATGATGTCATTTTATATTATAGCATAATCTACCTACTTTCATCTGTCATTTCACACAATTCTTGCCTAAATTCCCCGCGATTTTAACAATTGATTAATAAAAAAAAGAGGATTCATCCTTTACACATCGATGAACCCTCTTCACTTTTATGCCTTATCAACAATCTTACGATCGAAATTCCCCTGAATTTGCGTGCTTTGTAAAACATTCGTAAACGCGCGTGGATCAACTTCAGATAACAACCTTAAAGCAATATATAATTCATAACTTGAAACGACCATCATTAATAAACTACGATTTTGATGGGTATAAGCTCCCTCTGCATTAATAATCGTAATCCCACGTCCTAGACGATTTTGCAAGGTTGTAATCACCTCGTCTTGTTTATTGGTCACGATGAAGACAGTATAACTTTGATGAGGGGTATGAATACGGTCAACAATTTGCATTTGCACAAACATTAATAAAATCGTGTAAAGAGCAATCTCCCATCCGTCAAGAAATCCTGCAATGGTAATAATCACGCAATTTACGGAAAATGAATACTGACCAAAAGAACCATGTGTTCTCATCGATAAAATTTGAGAAACAATATCAAGCCCTCCTGTCGATCCTCCGTATTTTAAAATGGTTCCACTACCAACAGCATAAATCATTCCCCCGACAACAATATTTAATAAAATATCATCAGAAAAAGAAATCTCAGGAATCACATTTAAACTGATTGTCATGAGAGTAACGGTATAAAGCGTATGATAGGTGAATCTTTTACCTATAAACTTATATGAAATAAGTAATAATGGAATGTTAATCGACCAAATCAATAGCCCTAAATTAATTTTAATTCCCCAGGTACTATACAGTAATCGGCTAATAATCTGTGAAATCCCCGTTACACCACCTACGTATAATCCCGATGGGTTAATAAACCAGTTAATTCCGATTGCAAACAGGATAATCCCCACTGTAATCATCCCTAAACTTCTACATTCTCTTTTAAAACGTTCTTCCTGTGCAAAGCTCATCCTTAAACTCCTCCACTTCCGCTCCTTTTGGATAGTCGTTTTTGTATGGATTTCAATCTAATTCTTGAGAAATTATAACATGTTTTAGGCAGATTAGAAACGGGGAAAAGCAAATATTTTACTATAATTTTTACTTTTATTTTTAGCCCACCATTTAATAAAAAAAGGCGTCCAAAAGGACACCTCATTTAACGATAAATAACCATCGCCGAATAACTATAAACTTGCGATTCCTCATCTTTAAAATGAGAAATCGCATATTTAATATCAATAAAAGACTCTTCAGGTAATGTCATTAAAAATCCATTCACCTTTTCCTCTAAATCTAATTCGTGCTCTTCATCAAAACATTTAACCGAAATAGCCATTAAGCTCCCCCTCCAAACTGAATAAGCTGACGATCCGTTAATTATTTAATTTCCTTCTTCACAAAATGCCCTTGAATCATCTCACTACGAACCACATTGGTAAAGGCTCGCTCATCGACCATTTTGATTAACTCCAATGCTTCATATAATTCATAGCTTGATAAAACCATCATTAAAACACTTTTATCATTTTTCGTATACGCACCTCGGCCTTCAAGAACAGTAATTCCCCGGTAAAGATGCTGATGAATCGTTTGAATCATCTCGTCCTCTTTCGTTGTGACAATGTACAACGTTAAATTTTGATGCACCGTATGAATACGGTCTACCACAACAGAAGTAATATAAATAGAAATAATCGTGTATAAGGCTGTTTCCCATCCCTGGATTAATCCAGCTAATAAAATAATAACCGCATTAATCATAAATGAATACTTTCCAAAAGAACCGTCACACTTCATTGAAATATATTGAGACACAATATCAACGCCACCCGTTGAAGCCCCAATTTTTAAAATCAAGCCAATTCCAACCCCGATTAAAACTCCACCGAATACAGCATTCAATAAAATATCATCGGAAAAACGTCCCATCGGTATAACCTCTAAAATAACGGACTGAAGGAAGACAGCTACAATACTTAAAAAAGCAAACCGTTTCCCAATTGAATGCCACGCTAAATAAAGTAACGGAATATTTATAATAAAAATAAGCATCCCGAGACTCAAACTCACACCAACTGTTGAAGAAACGAAAGCAATAATTAATTGGGCGATCCCAGTTACCCCACCTGTATATAAATTAGCAGGTGTAATAAACATATTCATCGCCAATCCATAAAGAAAGATTCCTAAAAACATCATAACGACATTTTTAGCTTTGATGGCAACCGTTTCATTTTTTAATAGATTCATCCTTTAAATCCCTCCTAACCTTTTAACAGTCACTCAACTTAAATGTCCTCATTTTCTTCTTTTAGATATGTCCATCCATCCTCTTGATACACTTTACCTTCTTTCATTAAATGCCCAAGTGCTCGTTTAAACGATGCCTTACTCATTTTAAAAACGCGTCGGATATCATCTGGTTCCGATTTATCACAAAACGGCATGGCACCTCGGCGTCCCATTAAATAATCAAAAATAACCTCGGCATCTTCGCCAATAGCGAATTCTTTTTGTGGAATGAGTGACATATTAAATTCGCCATTTTCCTTGACACGAACAACGCGCCCTTCCACTACTTCTCCAAGGCGTGGCTCTTCACGACGCTCACTTTCATGAATGAACCCCATATATCCTTCCTCAGTAATGACATTCGTTCCAATTTTCCCTGTACGAATAACACGTGCCTTCACTTTTTTTCCATGCAATGATTGAGGGGCTTCTTCCTTAACTCCTCCAAATTCTTGCGGACGTGCTAAAATAGCAAACAGATAATTCGATTGAGATTCTTTTAAATAGCAATACACATAATCTCCGATCTGTGGCCATAACGATTCAAAAATAGGTAAATCAGACGGCGCAATTAAAATATTTTTATTAATTCCGATATCGACAAATACCCCTAAATCTTTGCGAACATCTACCACTTCAGCCCAACCGAATTCTTCTGTCGTAATTGTTGGTTCGTGCATGGTTGCTGTCAAACGCTTTTTCGCATCATAGTAAAGAAAAACCTCCACATTTTCCCCAACCTCAAGTGGGCGTGTCACCTCTGCTTGATGTAAGAAATATTCCTCACCATCTAAAACTAATGTATAACCAAGGGGCGTCTGACGCTCCACTTTCATTTCATGAAATTTTCCTGCTAACATCTAATCACTTACTTTCCTTTTAAAGTCAATATATTATAACATGCACCAATTTTTGTGAAAAGTGGGTTTTTACTTTTCTTCCTAATTATTCGGCGTTTTCATGGATCCTCTAAAAGATAGTATCACCGATTCCAGTTAAAACCATGCCCGTTATTAATAGAAAACAAAAAAATGACGCGTATGACTCACCTGTTGACTAACCTAGCGCCTTGAAAAGGTAGACAACACCACTTAAAAAAAGCAAATGAACGGGGTAAAACCAATAGAAAAAATATCGATGAAATCGAGGGGACCCCTTCTCTCCCGTATACAACGAAATGGGCCATAACGCCAGCAAAGAAAAAAGCTGAGCAATGTACTGCAAGTATAGACTCGCCTGCAAGACAAATACACATCCGCTTGTTAAGGTTAAACCGTAATAAACCTCGATAAAACTAGCATCAAAAGGAAAAGAAAATAAGTGCGGTCCATAAAGTAAAACATTCAAAAAAATAATCATCCCATTCATTTTTTTACGGTCATAAAAGAAAAGGTACATTAAAAAAATCATAAAGACGCCATATGAATCATAATCAGCCCTTAAATAAAACGCCACCAACCCAAAGCATAAGACAAGTCCCCCTCCTAAAAGTTGCGATTTTTGACACTTCGTTAATCGATCGTATCCCCAAATGGTCATCAAACCAAGACAAAGCGTAAAAAACACATTTTGATGACCCCAATTCAATAACGAAGAAGAGGTTGCTAAATCAAAAAAGGGTTCCGAAATAAAAGCGAAAACACCAAGTCTTAAGACATATTTTTTTCGGCTATGCGTGTGGTAAAAACCATTTACAATTAAAAATGCAAAAATAGGAAATGACAATCGGCCGATTAATCGCATCCCTGTCATGATTCCCTCCAATAAAACAATGACCCCCGGTTGCGTCGTACACGACTGAAGATAGGGAACGATAATCGCACCCACATGATCAATAAACATGGTGATGATAGCGATCATCTTTAGTTCAAAGACCGTTAATCCCCTGTTCAGTGATGAACTATCCTCCAAAGACGTGTCTGATTGTTTTAAACTATCCATTTAGGCCCACCCTTTCTATTTTTTTCTTAAATTATACCACAGCCTTTCTAACATCTATACCTAAATATCCCTGTCTTTCCCCTTCCTAGCAAACTTAGGCTATCTTATAAAACGTAAATGCACGATTAAGGCCTCCCGCTAAAGGTTATTTTTTATATAACATTTTTGCTTGGCATCGGATGATGGGAGCCAACCTACTAAATGAGGAAGACGTATTTGCCACCGCGTTTTCTTTCAATGCCTTCATCTTTATCTGAACCAAAAAAGGGAATTCGCCTCTGCGAACTCCCTTTTTGATTAATCTAAATCACACACTAAACGTCCCTCAAGCAGGCTACGTCCAATTGATTTTCCAAGTGCAACTGCATCTACTAATTTTTCCTCATCCGGTTTAAAACATAATTTCACCGGTTCAAGCATCTTTAACTTTAATTGGGTTAGACGCGTGTGAACATTGTCGACAGCTTCTCCACTCCAACCATACGATCCAAAGGCAGCACCAAATTTTCCACCGTGAGTCACAGGATTCATTCCTGTTAAAACATCCCAAACAATAGGTACAGCATCTTTATTAACCGTTGTCGCCCCAATCGCAATCGCATCTGCTGCGTAAAGGTCATTAAATAATTGATCCTTAACTTCTGGGAAAGATTTTATATCTAAGTCATATAGGCGAACCGAAACCTGAGGATTAACCATTAAAATTCCCTCTTTAACCGCTTGTGCCATCGCCTTCGTATAACCATAGGCCGACGTAAATGGAATAACTGCTAACTTATCTGTAGAATAATCTTCTGTTGACCATTTTTTATAGATTCCTATAATTTCTTCAATACGCGTATCAAGAACAGGTCCATGTCCTGGACAAATCATTTTAATACTTAAACGCGATAAAGATGCAATCGCTTTCAGAACATATGTTTTAAACGGTGCAAAAATCGGATTATAGTAATTTAATAAAGCATCCATATAATCTTCATTTTTTGTTTCTGGAAGCTTTGACATCAATACATCATCAAAGGCATAATGGCTTCCAAACGAATCGCATGTAAATAAGATTTCATCCTCTACAAGATAACTGTAAATAGTATCTGGCCAATGTAAGTTTGGCGCGGAAATAAATTGAAGTGTACGCCCCCCTAAATCTAACGTATCATTCATTTTTACAGCCTGAGATTTAAAATCTATATTGACAATATTGCGTAAGTAACGAATCGCTACAGCTGAGGCAATGACTGTAATATTCGGATTAAGCTTAATTAGCTTTTCAATTGATCCGGCATGATCAGGTTCCGTGTGATGAACAATAATATAATCAATGTCCTCAATCGATACTAATTTTTCAATTTTTTGAAGGTAATCCTCAAAATAAGGCGCTTTCACCGTATCAAATAAAGCAACCTTCTCTTCACCTCTAACAAAGTATGAATTATAAGACGTTCCATACTTTGTTTCCATTACAACGTCAAATACTTCAAGCTCATGGTCTTGTACTCCTAACCAGTAAACATTTTCAGTTAGCTTCAAACTCTCCATTTAACTGACATCTCCTTTATAAAACCTGTCATCATTGATATAGACTTTTACGTTTCTAATTTTAACATACTATCCTTTTGTTGCCTACTTATATACCCCTTTTATTTTAAACGTTATTATCTTTTAACTTAGCTTTCATACAACTCAAGCGGTAATCCATCAGGATCATTGAAAAACACGTATCGCTTTTGTGTGTACTCGTCAACTCTAATCTCTTGTGTTTGAACCCCTGACTCATTCAAATAAGAGACAACCTGTTCAATATCTTCTACACGAAAGCACAGATGTCTTAACCCACAAGCCTCTGGATAAGAGGGACGCTCGGGGCTATTTGGAAACGAAAACAACTCTATTTCACTCGTTCCTACCTTTAAGTCTAATTTATACGATTGACGTTCCGCCCTGTAATTTTCCCGAATGACCTCCAGTCCTAAAATATTGACATAAAAATGCTTAGAACGCTCATAATCTGAGGCAATAATTGCAACATGATGAATCTGATTAAACATCGTTAACCCCCTCCTTTTTCTCCCCTATTGTACTAGGAATACGCGACAAAATCAAATCACAAAAAAGGAGTTAAGCCGACAACTTAACTCCACTTGTAATCTTTATAATTTGTTTGGTTCTTCGTAGTCAATTCCCTTTGTGTCAACCGTTACTGTTTTCATCATTTGACCAATCACCGGTTGGTCTAAATGGTTACATTCCACACTTGCAATTTGATCAACCACATCAATTCCTTCAATGACTTTTCCAAAAGCGGCATAGCTTCCATCTAAATGTGGTGAATCTTTATGCATGATAAAGAATTGTGATCCGGCAGAGTTAGGTACATTCGTACGAGCCATTGAAATCACTCCGCGCTCATGTTTCACAGGGTTATTAAATCCATTTGAATTAAATTCCCCATAAATACTATATCCAGGTCCACCAATTCCTAATCCTTGAGGATCTCCTCCTTGAATCATAAATCCTCGAATCACGCGATGAAAAATAACCCCATTATAAAATCCTTTATTCGCTAATAAGATAAAGTTACGTACGGATTGCGGCGCAACCTCTGGGTATAATTCGATTTTAATTTGACTTCCATTTTCCATTTCAATTGTTGCAATTGGATTTGTATCCTTTGAATATTCTGTTTGTCCATTGTATTGTTTTGCCATAACAAAAGCCTCCTCTAGCACTTAATTAAATTGTTTCCCAACTTCAAATGGATGTGAACCATTTAATAAGCTTGCAACATCCATTCGCTTTTTACCTGATAATTGTAAATCCGTTAACTTTAATCCGTGTTGATCCCCACAAGCAACAACAACTCCATCTTTTGCAACTTTCACAATGGTTCCCGGAGCTGCATCATATGTTACTTCCTCAGGTTCAGCCCACCATACCTTAACAGTTAAATCGTCTAACTGCGTAAAAGCAACAGGCCATGGATGTAAACCACGCACTTGATTATATAATACACGTGCCGGTTTTGACCAATCCATTCGCTCATTTTCTCGCTTAATATTAAAAGCGAACGTTGCCTCCTCATGATTTTGCGGCGTTGCCACTAAACGTCCCGCTAATAACTCTGGTAAGGTCTGTGATAAAAGTTTAGCACCAGCCTCACTTAACTTTTCAAACATCGATCCCGTATGGTCCTTTTCTCCAATCGGAACAACAACCTTACTAATCATGTCTCCTGTATCCATCTTTACATCCATATACATGATGGTAACACCCGTCTCTGCTTCACCGTCAATAATGGCTTGATGAATAGGCGCCCCTCCACGATATTTCGGTAATAACGAGGCATGAACATTAATACATCCAAACTTCGGAGCATCTAATAAAACCTTAGGAATAATTTGTCCAAAAGCAGCCGTAATAATTAAATCTGGATTCCAATCAAGAACTGTCTGATAATCCTCTCTAATTTTTTCCGGTTGAAAAACAGGAATGCCATGCTCCAGTGCCTTTTGCTTCACCGGCGTTGGCGTCAAGAGGCGCTTTCTTCCCACTGGGCGATCAGGTTGTGTCACAACCCCGACAACCTCATATCCATCCTTAATAATTGTTTCTAAAACAGGAACCGAAAAATCTGGTGTTCCCATAAATACAACACGTGTCATGCCAGTCCTCCTCTTTAGATACTAAATTGACTCCCCATCTCGGGTAACCATCTGTCCTTACCGCAGAAACATTTTGATTATTAGCTAAAACCAACCCTTTACTTCCAATTAAAAAGCGACAAACCTAATTGACTAAAAAGCTCATCCACTTTTTAAACGAAGACAAAGGCCTTTGATAAAACCTCATAAAATGTTTTACAATCGACATCGACTCTAATTATTATTAGCACATCTATCGACATTTTACTACTACCATCCTCATTTTTTTAACTAAATTGATAAGGAAAGAAGTCAAGTGATAAATTAACCGTTCCTTCTTGGAAGTAAGTCAATAACTGTACTAAAACGCCCCTTAATCTAGGCTCCTGCTTATATTTTATCATAAAATACATTCTAAATCGCTGATTAATACGACCCACATAAGGCATCGTTGGGCCAATGATCACACAACTATGTCCCAGTTGATTCCTTAAATATTGATTCACCTGATCACAGGCCTTAATTAACTCATTGTAATCTTCACTATTTAACATAACACTTGCCAAGTAGTAATACGGAGGATAACCAAAACGACGACGCATTTTCATCTCCTCGACATAAAAGGCTTGGTAATTTTGTTGGACCACACATTGCATCACATAGTGATCAGGACTATACGTTTGAATCAAAACCTCACCCTCAAGTTCATGCCTTCCGGCCCGACCTGCAACTTGGGTTAATAGCTGAAACGTCCGCTCTGCCGCTCGAAAATCTGCTAAATGCAGCATTAAATCCGCAGCCAATACGCCAACTAATGTCACATCCTTAAAATCTAATCCCTTCCCGACCATCTGTGTTCCAATTAAAATATCTGCTTCCTTTCGTTCAAAGGCCTCTATTAACTCCTGATGGGATCCCTTCTTTGACGTGGTATCCACATCCATTCGCATCATCTTAGCCGTAGGAAACTCTTCTTGTAAATACTCTTCCACCTTCTGCGTTCCTAACCCAAAAAAGCGCAATTCATCACTCTGGCAAGCGGGACAATGTTTAAGTAAAAACGTTTCAAATCCGCAATAATGGCACTTGAGTTTCTGATTTGATTTATGATAAGTTAATGAAACATCACAATTTGGACAATTGACTACCTCGCCACACTCACGGCATTGCAAAAAGCTTGAATAGCCTCGGCGATTCAAAAGAAGCACGACCTGCTCCTTCCTTTCTAAACGGGTCGCAATCGCTTGACGCAACGCTTCACTTAAAATTAACTGATCCCCTTTTGCACTTTGTCTCATATCTACAAGCTTTACGGTAGGTAAAGTTGCTAAAGAAACCGCACGTTGCGAAAGGGTCAGCAAACGATAGACCCCCTTTTGTGCACGAGCAAAAGACTCTAGGGACGGGGTAGCACTCCCAAGAACAACAGGACAGCGATGAACCGTTGCCCGCCACTTAGCCACCTCGATGGCATGATAGCGCGGAGCCTCTTCCTGCTTATACGTTGCCTCATGTTCCTCATCAATAATAATCACACCAATATCTTTAAACGGAGCAAAGATCGCCGAACG